>CAJORE010000241.1 GCA_905236595.1 uncultured Selenomonadaceae bacterium
CGTAGCACCACTACGCTTCGTCGTCATTCCTTGTCTGCCGAAAAAATCCCTCGGCAATGGCACGAACTCATTTATGCAGTATTTCCCTGAGTTTATAAGTCAAAAAATTCGTTCTCGACGGCGATACACAGCGCATGGTATATCGGCAGGTGATACTCTTGTATCTTGTACGTTTCCTCGGCGGGAACGCAAATCGTCACGTCGGCAACGGCTTTTATTTTTCCGCCGCTCCTCCCCGTAAGGGCAACCGTTTTGGCGCCTTTCGCTTTTGCGACAAAGAGCGCGTGAATAACATTCGTCGAATTGCCCGACGTCGTTATCCCAAGAACAACATCGCCGACATTCGCCAAGCCCAAAACTTGCTGGGCGTAAACCAAATCCGCCGCCTGGTCGTTGGCAAACGCCGTGTTCAACGCCGTTTCGTTGACAAGGGACACCGCCGCCAACGTCCCTTGCAAATTGTCGATTAAGTAATCCGCCGTCTGCGGCGTAGCGGCACGCAATTTTTGTTGCAACGAAACATCCAATTTACGCGGCAGGACAAAACCCTTCATCAACTCGCCGACTATGTGCTCCGCATCGGAGGCGCTGCCGCCGTTGCCGCACACCAAAAGTTTACCGCCCGCCGTCCAACAATCAATGAGTATTTGCGTGGCCGCCGTCAAATCGTCGCGGCAAACGGCCAACGCCGGATAGCGTTCGATAAGCGCCGTTATTTTTTCCTTCGTCGTTTCTTTCATCGTCGTATCTCTCACTTCTTGGGCAACGGGCGTCTGTCCACCTTGGTGGAAACGTAAGTATCGCTTCGTTCGGTTATTGTCACGCTGTTTCGCACCAAATATTCATCGGCTTGCCGTGCCGTTGCCACATTGCTCATCTGCGCTATAAGCATAGCGCGGACAACCCACCACACGATAACGGCCGCGACAAGCGCCGCCATGATATGTGCGCCGTCAAACTCCATAGCTAATCTCCGCTCCCCAGCAATGCGGGAAAAATCATCAGGAACAACGGAAACAACACGAGGGCAACTATCGTCGGGTACAAAAGCGACTTGGCGAAACTGTACGGCAACGTCCCCGCAACTTTGCCCGTTTGTCCGTTCATCATAAACGTGTACACTTCGTTGTTGTACTTTGTCGATAAAATCCACACGGGCATCATCGCATACATAACCTTGTCGTCGCTCTTTGCGACGCCGGCATTGTCGCAAACGACCGAATCGTAACCGGTGACGGTCTTTTTAAGCTCATCGACCACCGTAGTCTCCATGCGCCTATCAATGCGTTCGGCACATTCCTCGGCCGTAACGTCGTATTTATCCGCCAAAAAGCCCGTCAAATACGCCGCCGTAAACGGCACCATATCCTTATAATCAAACGGTTCGACGCTGTCCATATAATCATCACGCATTTTGCGGCTGCCGTCAGCCGGAATTTTTTCAAAACGCATCGAACCTTGACGGCGGCAACGGTAAATCTTGGTTTCCGTAACTTCTTCGGTCGCCGTTTTATAGCGGCGAATTTTTTCGGCGCGGAAAGTCGCATCCCCCGTCCCCTTGGCATCAAAAAGCCAAAAGGGGACGTACATCGGTTGAATGGCCTCAACCCGATTGTTCGCAGTAAAATCGTTCGGCAACAGATATTTGCCCGCATAAAATTTCTTGAGCGCCGCCACCGCATCATCTTTCGTCTTTTTGAAGGGAATGACAAAATCCGGCTTCAAGCGTCCGTCAAATCGAGCCGGGAGCATCGTCGGATTGCCGCAATAACAACATTCCGTCGCCATCGTATTTTGATCGGCAACAATCTGTGCGCCGCAAGCGGAGCAAACAAAAGCGTGCATCGCCGACATCTCGTCCGCCGTCCATTCGTTATCGGCGCCCTCGATTCTTGAACGCGTTTCCTTGGCGCGACGTTCGTCGGCCGCCGCCCGTTGCTTTTGGTTAAAAAGCTCTTCGACGGCCGCTATCGAAAATTCGTTGCCGCAATATTCGCAAGTGACGGTGTCTTTACCCGGTTGAAAGACCAGCGGTGCGCTACAGTTTGGGCAAGAATAATTTACGGAGTCTGCCATATCAGCTCCTTGGCTTACCACATTCAGCGCAGAACTTGCCGCTGTTTACCGCGCCGCATGAACAAGTCCACTCACCGACGGGACGCGGCTTGCCACATTCGGCGCAAAACTTGCCCTTGTTGCCCGCCTGCCCGCAAGCGGGGCACACCCATTCGCCATCGTCCGGTTTCGGTTTGCCGCATTCGGCGCAAAACTTGCCCGTGTTGCCCGTTTGTCCGCAAGATGCACACTTCCAACCGTCGCTTGTTGTTTGTTTTGGCTGTTGCGGAGCCTGCGGCGCTGTTTGCCCCATCGCAAAAAGATTCTGTGCGTTCATGCCGCCGGCATTTTGCGCCATGTTCATGCCCATGAAAGCACCCATCGCCCCCATACCCGCCGTATTGCCCGCCGCCGTTTTCATAGCCTCGGCCTGGGCGCCGACCAAATGCGCCGCCGCCATCGCCGGATTGGTAAGCGCCATGTCCGTTTCCATGTTTTGCATACGACGGAGAATTTCTTTGTCTTCGTCGCTTACGTTGACGCTCGACACGCCGAAAGAGGAAACTTCGATGCCGCGCTTTTCGCTCCATTGCTTGCTCAAAACGGCGTTCAGCGCGTCGGCTATTTCCATGGTGTGGGCGGGCAGTTCATCATAACCTATGCGAGCGGCGGCAATTTTGCCAAAGGTCGGCAAAAGCGCCGTCATAAGCTCGCTTTTCAGTTGGCTGTCGATTTCGCTTCTTTTGTATGTGTCGGTGACATTGCCGCATACGTTCGTGTAAAACAAAATCGGATTCACAATACGGTAGCTGTATTCGCCGAAACAACGAATGTGTATTGTCTGACGGATATTCAAATCCTCATTGCTTACTTTGAAGGGGATTGCCGTCGGCGTCCCGTACTTGTTGCCGACAATTTCCTTAGTGTTGACGTAGTATACCCGTTGATCCTTGCCGGTATCGCCGCCGAAGGAAAACCGCCGCCCGATTTGCTCAAACACGGCGGCCACGTTTTCTTTGCGATCGCCGCCGAAAAGCGATGGCTCGGTAGACTTGTCGTAAACATATTCGCCCGGCTCGGCGCAAATATCGACGACTTTGCCCTGTTCGACAATAAGCATACATTGTCCGCTATTGACGGCAACCACCGAACCGTTCGATATGATGTTATCATTGCCGCCGACATTGCCGCTGTTTTTGCCCGTGCGTTTGGCGCCTTTGGCCACCAATACATCGGCGGGCAA
>CAJORE010000242.1 GCA_905236595.1 uncultured Selenomonadaceae bacterium
CGTAGCACCACTACGCTTCGTCGTCATTCCTTGTCTGCCGAAAAAATCCCTCGGCAATGGCACGAACTCATTTATGCAGTATTTCCCAAGAGCATACCCGAAAGAAACGGTTGCCCCGCTGCTTAAACCACGCGCATCGCGCATGAAAAAAGTTCGGGGGCGGCTCTATGCTTTGCGTCCTTCCACCCATTTTAACCCAAAACCGAAGCATCTGTCCATATCTGCATGACCGTTAAAAAAACGCACGATTTTTTCTGCGGACAACCCGCCGGTTTTCTTGCCCGTGAGCATCACCAAGGCGCACAGCGAACAGTTAGAGCCGTATTCGTCGAGTTTCACGATGATGTCCGGGCTTTTGGGGGCGCGTATCGTCACTATGGCGTTGGCGTCTTGCCAGTTCACCGCGCCTTCGTAAATGAAAGCATAAACCAATATCCGCGCTATGGCGTCGGCGTGCAAACCGTTTACCCGCAGAGTTTCGCCGCTTACCGAATCACCCGTGCGATCGTCGTGGTCAAGTTCGACATAAGGATAATCGTTCAGCAGGCCTAAATTGCCGCCCAACGCCTGAATACAACCGACGCTGCCGTCGGCCATCTCGATTAAGCAACCAAGATCAAGGTCGATGCCCGTATTTTGACGTGCCGTATCGTCGGCGAAAAAATCCGCAAAAAAACCGCCGGTTTTTTTCGCCCCGCTCATGGATCGCGTTGCGTTCCACTTGAGGTTTACGGAGATTTCGGCGTTGCGGCCGTCGATTATTTTGGCGATGTCAATCTTTTCGCCCCTGGTAAGCTCGATTTCTTCCGGCGACGGCACGACGACGTTCGGTGTCGGTGAGCCGGGACTTTTTTTCGGCGGCGACGGCTCGTTGTCGTCATCGGTGACTTCGATGCCGAAATTGCGGCACAGCGCCCCCAAACCGCCCGTGAAGCCGCTTCCTACGGCGGCAAATTTCCACTCGCCCTTGTAGCGGTAAATATCGCCAACGACAATGGCGTTTTGCAACGACAGATCGTCAACGTCGAACCGCAAAATTTCAAAGCCCGTGGCATCATCCGTAAGTCTCACGAAAAAATTTTTGACAAGGCGAAAATTTTGCCGACGTTTTGTCGCTTCGTAAATGGTTGCCGTGAAGGAAATGCGCTCGACGGCGGGCGGCACTTTGGTCAAATCGACGCCGATTTGTGCTTGCATACCGTTTAGCGTCGCCGATTCGCCTTTATGGAGGACGCAACCCGACGTATGCCGACGGTTGCCGTAAAATACAATATCCGCATCGCCGGACGCTTTGCCCGTTTTATCCGACAAAAAAGCGGCCGTGTCTATTTCCGGTTTATTTTGCGTCTCGCTAAAATGCCAAAAAAATTCGGCGGTCACCGCCGTAGCTTTGCCGCTTTCGGTGGCAAGGGCGATTTTTTGCCCTCGCTGCAATTTAGCGGACATAATCGTCGGCCGACGGGGCGTTGCCGCAAGCGTTATCGTTGGCGGGATTGTGCGTTGCCGCAAGGTAACTTAACCTTTCCGAAGGAAACGACTCAAAAAAGTCGGTCGCTTGATATTTACCGTACAATGAAATTACCTCCGTTGTTTTTCCTCAAGGTGACGTCGTCGATTTTTTCCCCGTTCGGCAAAAAGCATTTCAGCCGCAGAATATCGCCGGTCGCCTCTAATGTTAAATAATTGTCTGTTTCCGGTTGCGGGGCGAGGACTTTGTCAAAATGCGGATTTTTCCACAGCCCCGGATAGCGTTGGTCGCCGGCCAAGCCGCACATGACGTAGTATGGCCCTGCGTCGGCCGGTTTGCCCGCGAAAATATGGCCGCGGTTACGGTAGGTATGTTCGTGTCCCGTCAGCACCAAGTCGATGCCCAAGACGTCAAAGAGCGGCATGAACGCGTGGCCGATGTCGTTAATGCCGCCGCGTTGTTCGTCAAATTTACCCGTGCCGTAAGTTAGGATGTCCTTGTGCATCAATACGATTTGCCAAGGTTTGTTGTGATTTTTGACGTCCCTTTTCAACCAAATTTTTTGTTCGCTTTCAATGCCGGATTTTATGGCGTCAAGTTCGTACTTTTGCGTGTTTAAGACGATGAAATGGACGGGACCTGCGTCGAAGGAGTAGTAGTAGCCGGGAAATGTTGCGCTGTCGTTGGCGGGGACGGAAAATTCCTGCAAATAGCCGACCGGCAAACAGTTGAGCCAATTAAGATCATAACATTCGTGGTTGCCCATTACCGGCACGAAAACTTTCCGACGAAGGGGTTTGGCCGCCGCTTTGTACCAACCGCGCCACAACCACGGGGCTTGGCCGTTGTCCGTCAAATCGCCGATGACGGTGAACAAGGGAGCATCAAAACGTTTCGTTGCGGCAGACAGAGTTTTTTGCCAAGCGCTGTAGTCGACGCATTGGCTGTCGCAAAAAACAAGCATCTTTAACGTATCGTTGTCGCTTATGGGCAGGAGAGGTTCCCAATCGCTTGCGGCGTCGGCGGCATAAATGCGAAAGGCGTATGTTTCGTCGGCGGATAATTCCGTCAACCGCGCCGTGTAAATATAGCGCTTGGCGTCGCCCAATACTGCATATTCGTAAGCGGCATCGTAAAAGACGGCTGTTTCGTCGCCGCTTCGTTTGACTTCGACTTTCGCATCTTGTCGGAGTGTCGCCGATTGCCACATGATACGGCGTTCGGTGGGATTTTCCCCGACGATTTGCCGCAAAAACTCCGTTTCCAAAAATTCCCAACATTCGACGGGAGTATGTCGCCCGGCGGCTGATTTCACCGTCGCCTGCGTTGTCGCGGCAAACAAAGCATCAACGGCGCTTTTGCCGAACAGCGCCGCCAAAATTTTGCCGCACGAACTTATGAATTTTCGTCTCGACATATTCATTGCTGTTGTCTCTTGGTATAGATCCACGCGCCGATTATCAGAATTACCGCTGTGATGACCACGATTATCAACCGTGTGGGATCCTCTTCGTGGGTTATGGTGTC
>CAJORE010000243.1 GCA_905236595.1 uncultured Selenomonadaceae bacterium
CGTAGCACCACTACGCTTCGTCGTCATTCCTTGTCTGCCGAAAAAATCCCTCGGCAATGGCACGAACTCATTTATGCAGCGTTTCCCAAATTTTTCAAGATGCCCTTACAAAAATGCAATACAAAAAATAACGGAGGCTGTCGCACATAAATGTGCGAACAGCCTCCGTTATTTTTTGGCGTTTCCTTCGCATCGTCGGCTAAGGGCAAACTCCCGTAAACCGCCGCAATCCCATAACGCAACCAAAACCGCCGACAATCATTCGGCTTTGGCCGCCTTGCTTTCTTCGATTATTTTTTGCGCGTTGCGCTCCGGCACCGTTTCATAATGGGAGAACTTCAGCGAGAACGAACTGCGGCCTTGCGTTTGCGACCGCAACAGCGTCGCATACTTATAAAGCTCCGCCTCCGGTATATGCGCTTTAACGCGGCTCATACCCTTTCCGGCCGATTCCGTCCCCAATATTTTCGCCCGTTTGGCGTTAAGCTGGCCGATAACATCACCCATGTAATAATCGGGGGCAATGACCGTTATCTCGTCCACCGGCTCCAAGAGCGCGGGACTTGCCTCCAGGACGCCTTTTTTGAGGCCGATGGCCGTCGCCGTCTTAAACGCCGCCTCCGACGAATCCACCGAATGATAAGAGCCGTCGTACAAATTGACTTTGACGTCCACCACGGGATAACCCGCCAAAATGCCCGCCGCAAAAGTTTCGGCCACGCCTTTTTCGACAGCCGGTATATATTGCCGCGGCACGCTGCCGCCGAAAATCGTCTCGGTAAAGAGGTTGCCCATTCCCGGCGGTTGCGGCGTAAGCTCCAACCACACATCGCCGTATTGACCGTGTCCGCCGCTTTGCTTTTTGTGTTTGCCCTGGACTTTCACGCTCTTTCTTATCGTTTCGCGATAAGGGATCTTCGGCTCGCTGAGTTTCGGCTCCACGCCGTATTTGCGCTTTAATCTTTCGGCCAAAACATCAAGCTGCACTTCGCCGATGCCGCGAATAATGGTCTGCCGCGTCTCTTTGTTCTTCTCAATGCGAAGCGTCGGATCCTCTTCGCATTGTTTGCCGATGGAAGAAAACACCTTGTCCTCTTCGCCTTTTTTCTTGGCTCCCACCGCCATGGCCAGCATGGGTTCGGGATAAGCAATGGCTTCGTAAACAATCGGCGCATTTTTGTCGCACAAGGTATCGCCGGTATTGGTCGAGGCCAACTTCGCCGTAACGACGATGTCACCGGCACCGGCAACGGTCAAGGGTTCCTGCTTCTTGCCAATCATGGCGAAAATCGCGCCCACCCGTTCGGTGTTGCCGTTCGTCGAGTTCAAATACGCCGTGTCGCCCTTCATCTTGCCGGAGAAAACGCGCAAATAAGACAGCCGCCCTTTCAACGGATCAACCGCCGTCTTAAACACCTGCGCCGAAAAAGCATCTTCGGTTTTCCGCTCGATAAGTTCGCCTTCAAGATCGGTGCCGACGGAAACTTTGAAGTAGGGCGTCGGCATATATTCGACCATGCCGTCCATGAGTTTTTTCACACCGGCGTTCTTTATCGCCGATCCGCAAAAAACGGGGCAAATCTTCGCCGCCTGTATGCCTTCGATAAGCGCGGCGGCTACCTCCGTTTCCGTTATCTCCTCGCCCTCCAAGTATTTTTCCAGCAGTTCGTTGTTAAACTCCGCCACCGCTTCAATGAGCTTTTGGCGTTGCTCTTCAAGATCGCTTTCAATGTATTCGGGAGCCGGTTCTTCATCGTGCTTGACGATTTTCATTTTGAGGCTCAAAAGATCGACCACGCCTTGAAAAGTTTCCGCCGCGCCGACCGGAACCTGCACCGGCACGACCCCGCTGCCGAAATGCGCCCGCAACACATCGACGGCTTTTTCAAAATCGGCGTGTTCGCGATCCATTTTATTGACGAAAATCGCCCGCGGCAAATTCAATTCTTCGGCGGCCGCCCAGGCGTTTTCCGTTTCGACTTCCACGGGAGCCGTGGCCGACACCACGATAAGCGCCGAATCAGCCGCCGTCAACGCGCCTTTTACCTCACCGACAAAATCGGGATAACCCGGCGTATCAATGAAGTTCAGCTTAAAGCCGTGCCATTCGCATACGGCAAGCGAACAACCTATCGTCATGCGGCGCTTTTCTTCTTCCGTATCATAATCGAGCACACCGGTGCCGTCATCCACTTTGCCCAAACGCGCCGATGCTCCGCCCGCATTAAACAGGCAAGCTTCAAGCAAACTGGTCTTGCCGGTCTTGCCGTGTCCAACCACCGCGACATTACGCAATTTGTCGCTGTCATATTCCTTCAACGAATATCCCTCCCGTTTCTTTGTCCGAACTTTACCTTGTCTATTCGGCATGAATGGCAATATTCCTGCTATACCAAGCCAAAACCGTTATTGATTTTTTCGGGGAATTTTGCTATAGTGCAGGGGTTATTTGCGATTAAGTGATATTTGGCAAATATTAAGGAAATTTTTTTTAGCTTGTTTCTTACCGAAAAATTGCGGGAGTTTTATATGGAAGAAAAATCAAAAGCGCGGAAGGGCTACGGCGCACTCTACAGCCTTGCCATAGCGCTGGCCAACATGGGTTGCCCAACCGAACCCGAGGACTTTAGAGCGCAACACGCCGACAAAGACGATGAGCATATATCGTGGGATGAGCTTAAGCGGTTGGCCAAAATTCATAAATTCAACAGCGAATTCATCAAACCGGCCGCCGAAGAACTGCGCGAAGTTCCCGTTCCTTGCGTAACGCGCTTAAACAACGGCGCATGGGTTGTTTTGGGTACCATCGGCGACGAAGCCGTGTTTTTCCTTGACGCCGAGCGCAACAAGCCCGTTGCCGTGCCAATGACCCAGTTCCTGCAAATTTGGGGCGGCGAAATACTGACCTTCAAACCGGCCTTCACCTTTGAAAATTTCCGGCGGAAATACAATCTCGATTGGTTCTATACGGTCATTCTTCATTACAAAAAACTGTTCGGCGAAGTTTTGGTGGCCTCCCTTTTTTTGCAATGCATGGGGGTGGCGTTGCCGCTTTTTACCCAGGTCGTCATTGACAAAGTCATCGGCAACGACGGTATGTCCACCCTCACGGTATTGGGCGTTGCCATGGCGGTTTTCGCCATCGTGCAATCCGTCCTCAACGGCGTCCGCACTTATATAATGAATCATACGTCAACCAAACTCGACGCCATTTTGGGAACAAGGTTGTTTCGCCACCTCATAAGCCTGCCCGCGCCTTATTACGAACACCGGCGCGTCGGCGACACGTTGATGCGTATCGGCGCTTTGGGCAGCGTGCGGAATTTTTTGACGGGCACGACGCTGACGACAATGCTGGACGCCGCCTTTTCCGTGGTGTTCGTGGCGATAATGTTTTATTACAGCGTAAAACTGACGCTCATTTCCCTGATTGTCGTTCCGCTGTTTTTGGCGCAAACCTTTTTGGCAATGCCGGTTTACCAACGGAAAATCGAAGAAGTATGGCGCACGGGCGCGGCGCGGCAAGCCTTTTTAATCGAAGCCGTAACCGGTATGCAAACCGTCAAGGCGCTCGCCGTGGAGCCGCAATTCATTAAACGTTGGGAAAAACTAATCTGCCGCTTCGTCCAGGCCAACTTTGACACAGCCAGCTTCAGCCTGCTTATCAACGGCGGCAACTCGGCCATTCGCACCGTCGCCAACCTCGTCATCCTGTGGGTTGGCGGCTATATGGTTATGGACGGCGAATTCACCTTGGGGCAACTTATCGCCTACCAAATGATTTCCGCCCAAGCCATAAACCCGCTGATTAAAATTTTGACGCTGTGGCCCAGCGCCCAACAAACCTTTTTGTCCCTTGAGCGTTTGGGCGACATCTTAAACTCCAAACGCGAACCGGTCTTAGAAAGTTCGCCGCCGGGACTTTATGTAATACGGGGCGACATCGAAGTAAAAAACGTTACTTTCCGCTATCGCCTTGACTTGCCGCCCGCCGTCAACAACGTCAGCTTCTCCATAAAAGCCGGTGAAAAAATCGGCATTGTCGGGCGTTCCGGCAGCGGCAAGTCAACGCTTACCAGCCTTATCCAAAAAATCTATTTCCCCGAAAGCGGCGTGATTACGGTTGACGGCACGGATTTACGCGAGGCGGATTATCCGTGGCTGCGTCGGCAACTCGGCGTCGTTATGCAAGACAACTATCTTTTTGACGGCTCCATTCGCGAAAACATTTCCGCCGGCAAACCCACCGCGTCCATGGGCGAAGTAATGCAGGCCGCCCAACGCGCCGGCGCCCATGAATTCATTCTCGAACTTGACGAAGGCTATGACACGAGGGTCGGCGAACGCGGCGCGGGATTATCCGGCGGCCAGCGGCAACGCATCGCCATCGCCCGCGCCCTTTTGACCGATCCACGCATTTTGATTTTCGACGAAGCGACCAGCGCCTTGGACTACGAATCCGAACGCATCGTCATGAAGAACATCAACGAAATTGCCGCCGACCGTACCATGATTATCGTTGCCCACCGTTTGGTAACCGTTGAGCATTGCGACCGCATTATCGTCATGGATCACGGCAAGATTGCCGAAATGGGTTCGCACGCCGAACTTATGGCGTTAAACGGCATTTACGCCAAGCTGTACAATCAACAAGGGGTTATGTAATGTTTAAGAAATTTTGGCAAAAATTTATCGAAGGCGACCGCGACGGCAAGGAGACCGAATTTTTGCCTTCGATATTGGAAGTGACGGAAACGCCGCCTTCGCCCGTCGGACGAATGGTTCTGTGGACGATTGTGGTATTGCTCATTGCCGGCGGCATTTGGGCATTCGTCGGCGAAGTCGATGAAGTGGCCGTCGCCAACGGCAAAATCATCCCCGTGGGGAACGTCAAAGTCGTGCAATCGCAAAACAAAGGCGCGATAAAGGAAATATATGTAAAAGACGGCGACTATGTCGAAGCCGGACAGCCGCTGTTGGTCTTAGACACGACCAAAACCCAGGCCGACGTCGATCAACTGCGAAAACAAGTCGCCTACTACGATATGACGGTGACGCGTCTGCAAAACGAAATGTCCGACGAACCCTTCGTTCCCCCTGCGGCCTCCGAGGATTTGGACGAAAAGGACATCCGCGCCCAAGTGCAGCTATACGAATCACGCCGCCGCAAATTGGAAGCTGACCAGACGAAAAACGCCGCCGCCGTAGCGCAGGAAGAAGCGGCCATCCAGTCTGCCGAAGCGCAACGCTCCAAGTATTTGTCCATGCTCGCCGTCGCCGAAGAAAAGGAAGCGCGTCTTGAGGAACTCTACGCTTCGGACGCCGTAAGTTATTTCCAACTGCTTGAAGCCCGGGCAACCACCGTCGATTACCGCAAAACCAGCGAAGCCTTGGCGCAAGAGATATTAAAGGAACAAGGCCGGTTGGCCGAAGCGTTGGACGTACAGGCAACCACGGATTCGGCATACCGCCAGGACACCATGACCCAGCTCGTTGACGCGAAAAAACAACTGAACGCCTACACCGAGGAACTCAAAAAAGCCACCGAAACCAATGCCCAATCGACGATCGTCGCCGGTGTCACGGGGCGGATAAATCAGCTGTCGGTTCACACCGTCGGCGGCGTCGTCTCCGAAGGGCAGGCGCTAATGATGATCGTGCCGAAAGACGCTGTTTTGCAAGCGGAAGTTTTCGCCGACAACAAGGACATCGGCTTCATTCAAGTCGGCCAGGAAGCCGAAGTCAAAGTGCAAACCTTCAACTTCCAAAAATTCGGCATGGTTAAGGCGTTGGTTGACGAAATCAGCCCCGACGCCATTGACAACCGCCAGGATCCCATGACCGACCACAAATACCGCCTGTACCTCAACATAGTAAGCGACAACGACATCGCCCTGTCACCGGGCATGGACGTTGCCGCCGAAATCAAAATCAAGAAAAAACGCATTGTGGACTTCTTCCTCGATCCCTTCCGCAAATATAAGGACGAAGCCTTGAGGGAGCGATAAGATGGAAAAAATCGACACGGCGCTTCATTGTTTGGTGCAAATCGCCGAACACTTCTCCATTCCCGCCGATCTTTCGCAACTTGAACGCGCCTACATAACGGACGAAAACCCCGTCGATACCATCGGCCTGTTGGCGGCGGCCAAAGACATCGGGCTAAAGACGCGACTGTTCAAAAATGTGGAGATAAGCCACTTCCCGAAAATGCCCAAACCCTGCGTTTGCCATTTGAAGGACGGCCGCTACATCGTCGTAACCGGCGCCGACAACGAACGGGTCGCGCTGTACGATCCGTTGACCGCCGAAAAATACATCACCACACCGTTAAATCACTTTGCCAAAATATGGGCGGGCGAAGTGGTTCTCTTCACCAAACGCTTTCTAATTGAAAAACTGACCGACAAGGTGGAGAAATTCGGCTTCTCGTGGTTCATTCCCGTCGTCGCCAAATACAAGGACTTTTTGCTGAAGGTTTTGTTCATATCCTTCATACTGCAACTGTTCGGCTTGGCTACGCCGCTTTTTACGCAGGTCATAATCGACCGCGTGCTGGTTCACCACAGCCTGTCCACCATGGACGTCCTAATCGGCGGCATGATTTTGGTGGCGCTGTTCCAAACATGGATGGATTCGCTTCGGACCTATCTGTTCATGAACACCACCAACAAAATCGACGTTACCTTGTCATCGCACTTGTTCCGCAAGGTGTCGGAACTGCCCGTGCGCTACTTTGACAAGTGGCAGGTCGGCGACGTCGTTTCGCGCATGGGCGAATTGGAAACGATTCGCGGCTTTTTGACCGGCTCCTTTTTGACTGTTGTTTTGGACATCGTATTCGCCGTGGTTTACCTGTCGGTCATGTTCATATACAGCAATATCCTCAGCTATATCGTTTGGGCAACCATTCCTCTCTACATTATCCTGAACGCCGTTATCGCCCCCATTTACAAGAACCGCATCAACGAGCGCTTTTTGCTTGATGCCGAGACAAAATCCTTTACCATCGAAGCGATAACCGGCGTACGCACGGTTAAGACCTTGGGCGTTGAAACGACGTTTGTTTCCCGCTACGAACAGGTTTTGGCGCGTTTCCTGAAAAGTGCGCTGTCCGTCCTAAACTTGGCCAATGTTGCCGGTTGCATCGGTATGTTTTTGCAGTTGGCGTTCAATCTTGCAATTTTGTGGATCGGCGCTTACTATGTTATGGAGGGCGACTTGTCCGTCGGTCAGTTGATAGCGTTCCAAATGCTGGCCGGGCAAGTCATAAATCCGATTTTGCGTCTCGTCAATATGTGGCAGTCCTTCCAACAGATTCGCGTTTCGATGATGCGCTTGGGCGACATTATGGACGAGGACAGCGAGCCGGCGTTTAACCCCAATCGCACGACGCTCCCGAATCTTAAAGGCGAAATAATATTTGATAACGTGAACTTCCGCTACAAAGCGGACGGCAAAAACATCCTGTCGGACGTGAAAATAACCATCCCGCCCGGATCCCGCGTCGGCGTAGTCGGGCGTTCCGGCAGCGGCAAATCGACCTTGGTAAAACTCATCCAACGGCTGTATGTGCCGGATTCCGGACGAGTCCTAATCGACGGCGTTGACATCGCCCAAGTCGAAACGGCATGGCTCCGCCGCCAAATCGGCGTCGTCCTGCAGGAGAATTTCCTCTTTGCCGGCTCCATAAAGGATAACATCGCCATAACCAAACCCAACGTATCGGACGAAAGCATCTTCCATGCGGCGGAGCTGTCGGGAGCGGCGGAATTCATCGAAGAACTGCCGCAAAAATACGATACGTTTGTCGGCGAACGCGGCTCTTTGCTCTCAGGCGGCCAAAAACAACGCGTTTCAATCGCCCGTTCGCTCCTGCTTGATCCGCGCATTTTGATTTTGGACGAAGCGACCAGCGCCCTCGATACCGAAAGCGAAACGCTGATCCTAAAGAACCTCGACAAAATCGCCGCCGGACGCACTACCCTCATGGTGGCGCACCGCCTCTCCACCGTAAAAAATTGTGACTTCATCATCGCCATGGACAAAGGACGCATTGTCGAAACGGGCAGTCACAAGGAACTTATGAGTCGGCGCGGCTATTATTACAATCTCTATGCGTCGCAAGATTAAAAACTGTTATGGGCAACGACCGGCGAAAAATTTCCCGTCGTTGCCCATTGTCATAAAACGGCAGGTGCAAACGTGGAACAATTAAAAAAATTTTTTGACGGCGAATTGGCCGCAGTAAAGGCCAACGGCAAAATAGAATTGAATGAATTTTTCGGACGCGGCGAGACTGTTTTCAGAAATTCCGGTTTCCGCGAAAATTATCCGGACGGCGTGACATCGGTGCTGATAATGCGCACGGACGTTTTGGGCGATCACATCATCACCACCGGGTTTATCCGCGAAGTGCGCCGCAATTTCCCCAAAGCGCACATTACCCTCGTAGTCAGCCCCATAGTCAAACAAATCGCCGAATTGTGTCCCTACGTCAACGAAGTTTTGACTTACGACGCCAATTATTTAAGAGGATCCTTTGCCGATATGTTTGAAAGCGCCCTCAATTTTTGCGCCACTTTGCTGTGGGAACGTCATTTTGACG
The DNA here is from genome assembly GCA_905236595.1 of uncultured Selenomonadaceae bacterium. Taxonomy (GTDB): domain Bacteria; phylum Bacillota; class Negativicutes; order Selenomonadales; family Selenomonadaceae; genus CAJORE01. The sequence continues at coordinate 8,609 of CAJORE010000243.1, forward strand.
TGGCTTTTTGCCCGCAATGGGGCAGCGAAAATTTATCGACGCTGTTCACCGCCTATCTTTCGGGCGCCAAAGCGCGTTACGGCTTCGGCCAATTCCCCGGCGACGCATGGATTGGCAAGTCCACAAACCCGTTGGCCGTGCTCGACAATTATTTGCTGACGCGAAAAATAATAACGCCTCGCTCTGTTCTGAGCGAGGCGGACAAAAATTTTTTCCTGCTGAAAGCCCTGGGCTATACCGTTGCCGATAAATCCATGGAACTTTGGTTCAACACCAAGGACGAATTCGCCGCCCGGCAAATGCTGTCGGCGGGCAAAGCCCACGGGCGCAAAATTATTTTGGGCTTGGGCGCCGGTTCGCCGAATCGCAAATACCCCGTCGAACAATGGCTGATTGCCCTGAACGAAATCGCCAAAGACGACGTGACCTTCATTATCGTCGGCGGTAACAACGAAATGCTCGACGCAACAACGGTAACGAACCGACTGCCGCCCGCCAAGGCCATCAATTTGGCCGGCCGGACCACCCTGCGCCAAACGGCCGCCCTCGTCAGCGTCAGCGATATGTACATCGGCAACGTCACCGGCGTCATGCACATGGCCGCCGCCGCCCGAAAACCGATTCTGACGATTTACCACGAAGCCAAGGACAAGCTTACCGACGCCCCCGGGCTTTTTTCCGAATATACGCGCTTTGCGGCATGGCAGGCGCCGACCATCGCCTTAAGACCCGAAAAGGCTCTCGACGAATGTGCCGAAAACCATTTGTCCTACGGCGGTTGCATACGAAGCTACGCCCATTGCATAGCCGCCGTTCCGCCGCAAGAAATAATTGACGGCTACAAAATGCTGACGGAAAACTTCGTCTTTCATACGGGCAACGCCTAGCTTGGCGAAATTTCCCGTGCCTCATTGCCGTCTGCCGTTTCCGTAAGGCCGACGGTTCACAAAACTATTTTTCAGCCATTTCTTAAAACGTATTGGCATATTGCCAACAAAAAACGGTACAAAAGGACGGTTCCACCATGAATCTTTTGATTTTGCATCCCAATTTTCCGGCGCAATACATTCACATTGCCGCCCATTTTGCCGCCGATCCGCGTCACAAAGTCGTGTTTTTGACCAAGGAAACCAACGGCAACGCCATGCGCAATGTCAACGTTGCCATATATAAAGCGGCACGCGAGGTAACGCCCGGCATCCACCCCTACGTCAAAATGATGGAAGAGGCGGTTTTGGACGGACAGGCCGTTGTCCGCGCTCTCGTATCCTTGCAACAACAAATAAAATTTAAGCCCGATGTCATAATCGGCCATACCGGTTGGGGCAGCACTCTCTACGTCAAAGACATATACCCCGATGTCCCCCTCATCGGCTATTTTGAATGGTACTATCACGCCTTCGGTTCGGATGTCGGCTATTGGCCGGACGACGTTGTAACGGACGATGCGCGTCTGCGTATCCGCACCTTGAATGCTCATCATCTGCTTAATTTGCAAATATGCGATGTCTGCTATTGCCCGACCAAGTGGCAACAACAACAATTCCCCGCCATCTACCGCGATTCGTTGCGCGTCATTCATGAAGGCATTGATTTGGATTTTTGCCACCCGGATCCAACGGCAAAAATAAATTTCCCCGATATGAAACTAAACCTGACCGACGCCGAGGAAATTATCACCTACGTTTCACGCGGCTTTGAACCTTATCGCGGTTTCCCGCAATTCATGGACGCCGTGCGCATCCTTTTGAAGGAACGCCCGAAACTCCACGTCGTCATAA
>CAJORE010000244.1 GCA_905236595.1 uncultured Selenomonadaceae bacterium
CACCCCGAATGTTTTTAGTTTTTCGAGATGCCCGTAAATTTTATCGTAACCTATCTCAAAACCGTTATCAAAAATCGTCTGCCGTCAATCGGCCGTATCCGCCATAAGGACTTCGGCGGCATGGGTCAGCGCGATAACCGTATGCTCAAAAGTCAACCCGCCCTGCAAATAAACGTTGTACGGCGGTCGCAACGGCGCATCGGCGGAAAGCTCAATGGAGGCGCCCTGCACAAAAGTTCCCGCCGCCATGATGATTTTGTCGGCATAGCCGGGCATATCCCATGGTTCCGGCGCGGCGAAAGAATCAACGGGGGACATTTCCTGCACGGCGCGGCAAAATTTTATCAGCCGTTCGGGAGTCTTAAGCCCCAACGCCTGAATTATGTCGCCGCGTTTTTCCTGCGGCTTGGGGAAAGTTTCAAAGTTTAACCGCGAAAACAGTTCGGCGGCAAAAACCGCGCCCTTCAATGCCCCGGCAACAACGTGGGGAGCGACAAACAGCCCTTGGTACAACAAGCGGTTGTCGCATAAGCTTGCGCCAAGCTCGCCGCCCAATCCCGGACAAGTAAGACGTGCCGCCGCCAGATCCGTAAGATCGGCGCGTCCTGCCACATAACCGCCCGTTGGCGCAATGCCGCCGCCGGGATTTTTTATGAGCGAGCCGGCGATTATATCCGCCCCTGCCGCAAGGGGTTCGACCTCCTCCGTAAATTCGCCGTAACAATTATCAACGAACACGGCGCAATCAGGGTTGGCGCTTTTCACCGCCGCGCAAACGTCAACAATATCGGCGCAGGTGAGCGCGGCGCGGGTGCTGTAGCCGCGTGAGCGTTGCACCATGACCAGCTTGGTCTTGGCGCCGACGGCGTTTTTTATGTTGGCCAAGTCCGGCTTGCCGTCAGACAGCGGCACTTCGTCGTAGTTTACGCCGAATTCCTTCAAGGAACCGAGAGCCGGGTGGTCATAGCCCAAAACCGTTTGCAAAGTGTCGTAGGGCTTACCCGTGACGGAAACCACCTCGTCACCGGGGCGCAAAATGCCGAAGAGCGCGGCGGCAATGGCGTGTGTCCCCGACACGAATTGCGTCCGAACCAAAGCTTTTTCCGCGCCCAGCACATCGGCAAAAACCTTGTCCAGCGTATCGCGTCCCAAATCATCGTAAGCGTAACCGCAACTGACGTTGAAATGCGCCGCCGACACACGATGCTTTTGCATGACCCGCAAAACTTTCGCGGTGTTCGCCTGCGCCGTGCGGTCAATGGCGGCAAACTGTTCCGCCCCCGCCGCCAGGGCTTCCTCTTTCAATTTGTTTATGTCTCGTTTTATCGTTGTCATTCTTGTCGATCCCGTTTGTATCATTTTGTTGTCATGTCCCGGCCAAGGCAACGGCGATGATGCACAGCACCGCCGCCTGTACCTTGCCCATTATGCCGCCCAAATTTTTGTTTCTGAGCAGCAACGGCCGCAACCGCCCCGCGCCGACGGCAATCAAAGAAAACAGCGCCGCCGCCTGCCCGGCAAACACCGCGCCCAACAAAGCAATATCAAAAGCAACGTGTTCGGTGTTGGCATCGACAAACTGCGGCAAAAAGGCGAGGAAAAACAGCAAAACCTTCGGGTTTAAGACGTTCATCATCACCCCGCGTTTATAAAGCGCCAAAAGTTCGGTGCGTCGCTCTGCGGCGGCGACAAGGCGGATGCCGCCCGTTTCTTTTACGGCGCCGAAAGCCAAATACAATAAATAGGCCGCGCCCAAGTATTTCAACGCCGCGAACAACGGCGGCGAATTTTGCACCAACGCCGCCACGCCGACAATGACGAGGCTCGTATGAAAAACGATGCCCGAAGCCAGCCCCAACGCCAAAGCTATGCCGCTTTTGGCTCCGTCAGCCAGGCTTTTGGCCAAAAGGTAAAGATTGTCCGGCCCCGGCGCCAGCGTGATTAGAACGGCGGCCATCAAAAAATATGCAAAGGAGTTATCCATAAAGAATCCTCAAAAAAATGCGCCCGTTGATTGCGGCGCATTTTTTCAGGAAATACTGCATAAATGAGTTCGTGCCATTGCCGAGGGATTTTTTCGGAAGATTTGGAATGACGACGAAGCGTAGTGGTGCTACG
>CAJORE010000245.1 GCA_905236595.1 uncultured Selenomonadaceae bacterium
AGGAGGAATGACGCAGTACGCGTGCCCTTCAGGGTATGCCGGAAAAAGACCCGGCAAGGGTGCGGACGAATTATGCAGTATTTCCCTTAGTAAAAAAGCTCGACAGATCTCCCTGCCGAGCTTTTTCCTACTCAAGATTTGTGTCCACCGCGATGTCTATTTCCACCGTATGACCGTCCAAATCCATCTCGACGGTGATATATTGTCCTTCGCTGATCTTCACTTGAAATTTTTCGCCCACCGTTAAACTCGGCGTTGAAATATCAACCTCAAGCCCCATACCCGTCAAATTTGTGGCGGCATTGGCGGTGAGCATATTGCTCATCTCCGAAATTGCGCTTTGCGCCATAGCATCAAACTCGGCAATGGGCATACCCATCATCATGGCGGAGGCGATATATTTCGCCGTATCTTCACTCATGTTGTAGACGACGTTGCCCCGCACCTGTTTCGTAAAGCCGACCACCACGGACACGCCCAACGATACGGCGTGTTTGTCGCGCATATAAAGCTTTGTCCGCTTCGGCTCCTGAAAACCCATTTGCGGCATAACCGTTGTAAAAGCGTTGACGAAGGGATTAACTAATTTTGCATCCATAATCTTAATCTCCCTCCGCAAAGCCGATGCTCATACAAATTTGGCCGATCCGGGTGGCCGCGGTAATCTTAAACGTCGTAAGCCTGGGGCTGGCGATTCTGATGCCGTTGCCGCAAATTGTCCCCGGCGGAGTTATGCGCATTTCCTTATCCTTGAAAACATCATTGATATTGGACACGCCGCGCCCCACCAAGATATTGGCCGCTTCTTCAACAGTATCGCTGGCTTCGTCGTCCGCCAATTCGTCGGGGTTTTCAACGCCGAGAAGCACCGCAGTAAAATTCTTCATCGTGGGGTTGTCCATGTAAACCACGGCACGCCCCGTAGGATAACCCGTCAAGCCGATAATTACAGCGACGCCCGTGACGTCCAAAAAACGCCGTTCGTCAAGCTCTAATTCAATCTGGCTGTGAACGCCGATCATGCTGAATAGCCCCTGTTGCAAAGCGCGTACAAACGCCTTGGCGTAAGACTCCCTAAGGACAGTCACCTTCCCTACTTTATCCTGCCCCAATACCATCAATGTATCCAAAAGATCGTTGACCGTGACGGGCTTTTGCAAAAAAGCGCTTATGCCGACTTCCCGCCCCTTGGCGACGAGGCTGGCATCTTTCATGGCGCTGATCATAACAACTTTGGCGGTGGGATCTATCGCATGAATGCGACGGGTACATTCGATGCCGTCGGCATCGGGCAAATTCATATCCATGGTGACAATGCCGGGATGATGCTCGGCATAGAGCGTCACCGCTTCAGCCGCATTCTTTGCCTCGGCACACACCTCAAAATTCGTCTTGGCCAAATGCCGTTGCATGACGGCACGGCTTATTTTTGAATCATCCACCACCAAAACTTTAACTTTTTCCACAACTCTTCACCTGCTTTTTGTTTTGAGCCGCGGGCATCGCCGCGGCTCTCATGATGTGACTTACGATGTGTGCGTTCCTTCTGTCTGAAAAAGTCTGAAAAAGTTTCGGTGTATTACTGGGCATTCATCGTCAATTCAACCAACTTGCCGGCAAGTTTGGCTTTTTGCAAAACTTCCTCGCTGATGACTTCGCCCTGTTCGACAACAACAGCGCCGCTGGCGGCTTTAATCGTCCGCGCCGCCTTTTTGCCCAAGAGGAACCGGCGATGACGATCGTCCTGGCTCTTGGCGGCGGCATCGGCATCGGCGGTTGCCGCAGGCTCGGCGGCCGCAGGCGCCGCAACCGGCTCTTCAACAACCGGCATTTCCATTGCGGCGGGTGCTTCGACAACCGGCTCCGCCGTCGGCTCAACGGCCGGAACTTCGGCGGCAATTACCGGAATTTCTTCCGCCACGGGCGCTTCAACCGCCGGAGCGGCTTCAACGACCGGTTCAGCCGTCGGCACAGCCTCGACTGCCGGAGGCTCCGCAACCGGAGCAACCTCGACGGGTTCGGCAACAACGGGTGCTTCAATCGTCGGTACTGCTTCAACCGGTGGCTCCTCCGTCGGAACCGTCGGCATCTCCTCTGCTACTTCGGGAAGGTTCACCGATTCCGCCACGACATCGGCAACCGGCTCAATCGGCGGCACTTCCGCCGGTGCCGGTTGAGCAGGAGCGGCTTCGACAACGGGGGGAGCGGCCGGTTCTTCGGCTTTTACAACAAATTTAGTTTTTTTTTCCCCATCGGGATCGATAACGGTAACCTGTTTGCCGAATATGGAAATCTGATCGGCAATAACGTCGCTCGCCGTTCCGTCGGGCGCCGTTATCTCGCACTTTTCAATTTTGCCGTCCTCGCCGATAAACAGTTCCGTTATTTTGCCTTGGATAGTTCCGCTGCGCGTGATGGCTTTCGTCCCGATAACGCGAATATTTTCGTCAAGAAGCGTCTCAAAATCCCCCGCTTCGTCAAGCTTCAAAATGTATTCGCTGTTATCGACCGTCACGGCATCGTCGCCGATGGCAATGACTTTATCGTATGGGATAAGCTTCACGCCGCGATACCAATCCTCATCTTCTATGGTAATGGCGGCAATCATGCCTTTTTTGGCATCAATGAGGAGGGTTTTGCTCATGCCGAGTTCTTTTCCTTCGGTAATGCTTATGACAGGCAAGCCCAAAATCTCCACGCTTTTCTTCATAACAAAGATTCCTCCATAGACGTTCGTCAGACGTTCGTTATATTCCCGACGGCTTTTTCCGGCGGGAATATAACGAACAAAAACCAACAAATTCCCTGCTTGCGGCAAACAACGTCCCGTCTTTCGACGGCATCCGTCACGGACGGCCAAAGCGTCAACCGTCCCTAAAAAATTTCGCCGCAACCTTATATTAACAAAAAATTGCGTTAATATCATCATAATCGTCGGGCGACCCAACCGTCATGCTTCATCGCGGGCGGGCGTCACGTTTTTTCTATCTCGCGCATAATCCACGCCGGGATTCGCGAGAAAGGCGTACCTGCGGCGCCGTGCTTTGCCAAAATCTCATCCACGCGACGCAAATACGAAATACTGTGGTCAAACTCGGCGCGCATATCGGGATTGCTTTTCACGGCAGGCAGGTTCAGCGCTTTCAAATTAGCCCCGACCGCCGCCTTATAGTCGCCGGTTTCCTTAAAAATGTTCGCCATATCAATGGCAACAAACGGCGCATAATCATCGTCGGCATAAAGCCTAAGCGCCGTCGACAACGCCGTAACCGCCCCCGGCTTGTCGCCTTTGCCCTTGGCCGCCACCGCATCGTCCAGCAACTCATCCAGCGTCTTAACCCGCCGCAACCGTTTTGCCGCCTCGCGCTTTTGGCGCTCATCCTCAAGCCGTTTTTGCTCTTCCTCAAGCTCCCTCAAACGTTTTTCGCGCTCGGCGCGTTCACGTTCTTCGCGGCGGCGATTTTCTTCGGCGACTTTGCGTTGCTGTTCAAGCTCCGACGCTCGACGCTCTTCTTCTTCCTCCTTGGCCAAACGCGCCAGTCGTTCCTTTTCCAAGCGTTCGGCACGGCTTTTTTCTTCTTCAAGCTCCAGCCGCTTTTGCTCGTCGCGGCGCTTTTGTTCCTCACGCTCGCGTTCGGCTTTTTGACGCTCTTCCTCGCGCTTTTGCGCGGCAATTTTTTGCTCTTTGGCGCGTTTTAAGTCTTCCTGCCGTTTCTTTTCCTCCGCTTCGGCGCGATGCTTTTCCTCCTCGCGACGCTTCGCCAAATCGTCCATGCGGCTCTTCTCGATAAAATCGGCGTTTTGTTCCTTGATTTTCTCGATTTTTTCGCGTCGGGCGAAAGCTTTCTTGCGCAACGCTTTTATGCGTTCAACGGACGACAATGCACCAAAGGTCATCACCGATTCCGTCACGGCTTTGGTTTGCGCCGTGGCGGCAGTTTCGGTCAAAGGCGGCGGTTCCGCCATAGCGCGTTCCGCTTCGGTCAGCGGCAAAGCGGCCACGGCTTTTTGCGCCGCCCGGTCGTCAAGGTTCAGCAAAAACTCGTTATACATGGTGACCAACGCCGCTGCAACAGTCACCAAAACACCGAGGCGGATGTAATGTTGTTCGGTTAAGTACGGGCTTAGCATTATCGCCGCGAAATTTACGGCAAACGCCATGATTGCACAAAGCACCAACGCCGACAGCTTCAAGCGAAAGCCGAAACGTTCCGTCAAACGATAAAGAACCGCGACGCCGGCAATCATAACAAACACGGTTGCCCCCGCGTATGCCAATACACATACCTCCGTTCTGAAGTCTATTCAACGCTTACCAAAAAATTCCTGCAAGCGGTTGTTTATTTTACACCAAAATAAAAAAAATTTCCACAGTAAGTTTAGGGAAACACTGCATAATTCGTCCGCACCCTTGCCGGGTCTTTTTCCGGCAAGGGTGCGTCATTCCTCCTCAGCGTAGCACCAC
>CAJORE010000246.1 GCA_905236595.1 uncultured Selenomonadaceae bacterium
AGTGGTGCTACGCTGAGGAGGAATGACGCAGTATGCCGGAAAAAGACCCGGCAAGGGTGCGGACGAATTATGCAGTGTTTCCTTAGGGGGATTTTGACTTGCCTGAAATAAAACACAGGACCGTGCCTCGCAAAACCGCGAACAATCCGGGAGAAAATATAATCATCGGAAAAAACAGCGTAAAAGCGGCGCTTGACAGCGAAATCGGCATAAACCGCCTGCTTGTCGTCAAAAACAGCAAATGCGACGAAGAAATCATAATCAAAGCTAAAGAACGCGGAGCCATCATAGAATATGTGGAACGTTCCGCCGTCGAAAAAATCATCAACACCGCCAATATTACCGACGGCGGCAAACATCAAGGAATTTTGGCATATGTAGCACCGATTCGTTATTCGACGCTCTCCGAAGTCTTTGCCTTGGCCGAACAGCGCGGTGAACTGCCGCTCCTTGTCCTCCTAAACGAAGTCGAAGATCCGCACAATTTAGGCGCGATTATCCGCTCGGCAGAAGCAGCCGGTGCCCATGGCGTGTTGGTGCCAAAACGCCGTAGCGCCGCCGTCAACGCTACGATTGTCAAAACATCCGCCGGAGCAATATTCCACATTCCGCTTGTAAAAATCGGCAACACGGTACAAGCATTGCGCGAATTAAAAAAACGCAATGTTTGGATATACGGTACGGACGCGGCGGGAACCGTCGATTTTAACATCGCCGATTGGCAACGCGGCGCATGCGTTGTCGTCGGCAACGAGGGAAGCGGCATGAGTCGCCTCGTCAAAGAGGAATGTGATTTCTTGGTCAAAATCCCCCTGCGTGGCAAAACCAATTCGCTAAACGCCTCGGTAGCCGCCGCCGTAGTAATTTTTGCCGCCGTCACCGGACGAAAATAAATGCCGCGACAAGCTACACACAAGCAATTATCAGCGATACTGTCATTATCATATACGCCAATGCCGAATCACGAAAAAAGCCGAGAAAACCCAAACGGCATTTACCAAAACCGCGAATAACTGCCGCTTTCAATTTTACCATTGCTGTGTTACAATCCTCTTGGCGCAAAGGAATGTGCCGCATGAAATTTGCTAAGCGGTGTTAATCACCGTCTTCGTTCGGTGTGTCCTTCATATCATCATTCTATTCATCCGCCGAACGAATTACTTTGAGAGGAAGTGGTTATCATGACCGGTAAATTTATGCGTAATAAACCTAACGGTATGAACGTCCGTCCTATTTCTTCGCTTGTTGTCGCCAACAACGTATTGGGTTTTCGCGAAAGCGCCGAACTTATGAAAGTGGCCAGCGACTGCGGATGCACCATTCGTTTGGCTTCCGGTGATAAAAACGGCTCCACGGAAAGCGTCCTGTCACTGATTTCTATGGGGTTGACGGGCGGCAAAACCGTTTTTTTGAGCGTCGAAGGCAACGACGAGGCTTCTGCCATAAAGGGTTGCGCCCGCGTGTTGCACGCCAAACGCCCCCTTGTTTGACATATATCCTTGCTTATGACAAAAACCGCTCCCGGTTTAATCAACCGGGAGCGGTTTTTGTCTTTATGAACCGAGGCGGCATCAAACTGCGATCTTTGGCATCAAACTGCGATCTTTCTTATCCAACCGGCGGGGGCTTCTACCGTTCCCAGTTGGATACCGACCAAGGTATCATATAATTTCTGCGTAACTTCGCCCATTTTTTCCATACCGGCCGGGAAAGCAATCTCTTTGCCGTGATCGACAACCTTGCCCACCGGCGAAATTACCGCCGCCGTACCGCACAAGCCACACTCGGCAAAATCATGCAGTTCTTCAAGACGCACCTGCCGCTCGGTAACTTTGAGTTTCAAGTAATGCTCGGCGATATACACAAGAGAACGACGCGTGATTGACGGCAACACCGAACCGGATTTGGGAATTACAACTTCATGGTCCTTGGTAACAAAAAGGAAGTTTGCCCCGCCCGTTTCCTCGACGAATGTTCGCGTCGCCGGATCCAAAAACATATTTTCATCGTAACCGTTTTCGTGCGCCGTGACATACGCATGAAGGCTCATAGCGTAATTAAGTCCGGCTTTGATGTGGCCGGTACCGCGAGGCGCGGCGCGGTCAAAATCGCTGACGCAAATCGTTATGGGTTTGGCGCCGCCCTTAAAATAAGGTCCGACCGGCGTACAGAACAAACGGAACTGATACTCCGTGGCCGGTTTTACCCCGATAACTATGCCGGTAGCGAACATATATGGCCGCAAATAAAGCGATGCTCCCGTTCCGTACGGCGGTACATAATCGGCATTGGCGGCCACGACTTTATCGACGGCTTCCAAAAACTGTTCTTTGGCAAGCGGCGGCATCTCCAACCGCTTTGCCGAATCAATCATGCGTTCGGCGTTCATATCGGGACGGAATGTCACAATCGAACCGTCCTTCGTGGTGTATGCCTTCAGACCTTCAAAAACCTCTTGGCAATAATGAAGCACACCGGCACATTCGGACATGGTAACCGTAGCATCGTCGGTCAATTCGCCTTTGCTCCACGCCCCATCTTTATAATATGCCACATACCTTGCCGGTGTCTTTTGATATGCAAATCCCAATGATCCCCAATCAATGTTTGCCTTACTCATAAATAATGCCCCTTTTCAACAAGAAAACCTTTCCAAAAAGACATTTCCCGAACCGTTTTATGCATCTATGCGGCAAATGCCCCAATGTCAAACAAACACGCCCTAAATATACCACTATCGTTTTATTAGTCAAGATACGCTTTTTAACATTTGCCGTGCCGCAGGCAATTTTGCCAAAACATCGGTGGCGACAAGCCCTTCGCCCAGTTCGCCATAAGCCAAATCGCCGGCCAGACCGTGCAAATAAACTCCCGTCATTATCGCGTCATAATTTTTGCTCTCGGCCAAAATCCCCGCAATCGTTCCCGCCAAAACGTCGCCGCATCCCGCCGTGGCCATGCCGGCATTGCCCTTGGACGTGAAGAATAATTCCCCCGTCGGATTCGCCACAATCGTACACTCGCTTTTCACGACAAACACGGCATTGAAATTTTTTGCCGCTTTCCGCACGATCTCCACCAAATTTTCACGCAATTTGACAACGCTCGTCTCCAAAAACGCCGCCATCTCACCCAAGTGTGGCGTTAAAATCGGCGTTTGCTTGCAATCGCGCAACAGTTCACCATGACCGCAAAATGCGAAAATTCCGTCGGCGTCAATAATCAACGGCTTATTGACGTTAGCGGCAATACTGCGGACAAGTTCCAACGTGTCACCGTTACGCCCAAGCCCCGGGCCTACCAGCAACACATCATGCCGATCGGCAACCTGCAAAATGCTGCCCAAGGCGCGATCGCCGCCCATTATGCCGCGCTCACTTTCTTCGACGGGACACGTCATAACTTCGGTCAACTTTACTTCCATCAAGTCATGCAAACTTTCGCCGATAGCCAAAGTAGCTATCCCGGCGCCAACTTTTAGCGCCGCCTGCGACGTAAGTGCCGCGGCTCCCGTCAGTCCCGGACTACCGGCGACGCAAAGCACCCGCCCGCATGATCCTTTGTGGGCGCTGAACGGACGTCGCGGCAATTTGCTTGCGGCCATGGCATCGTCGATAAGCGTTTGTTTTATTTCGTCATTGTGTAAAAGTATCGCGGGAATACCGATGGAATCAACCAGCAAATTGCCCGACAATTCCGCTCCCGGAGAAATGAAATGCCCGATTTTCGGCAAACCTAACGAAATAGTGAGCCGTGCCAATATAGCCGTATCGGCTCTGCCCGTATCCGCATCCACCCCGGACGCAATGTCAACCGCCACGACGGGTTTGCCGGAATCGTTTATGGCGTCGATAATTTCGGCTGTTTCTTCCCGCACCTTGCCGCTAAAACCCGTCCCCAAAATGCCGTCGATTACGACGTCCGTAAAGCGACGAAGAACAACTTTCAATCGATCCAACGTACGCGGTGAATCCATCGCCAAGATGTCCATGCCCATATTCGTACAAATATCGCGTTGCATGGCGGCGGCCGGCGTCAAATGCGCCAAATTGCCCACGAGGAAAATTTTTACTTTGGCGCCGCAATTCAAAAAATGTCGCGCCGACGCCAACGCATCGCCGCCATTGTTGCCGCTGCCGGCCACTATGCAAACATTTTTGTCAACCAACGACCCCATGAATTTTTCCGTTTCCACGGCAATCACGCGGGCGGCATTTTCCATCAGTAAAATTTCTTGGACACCAAAACGCTCCAAACTGTCACGATCAATGGCTCTCATATCTTTTGCCGATGCGATTTTCATTCACAATACCTCCAACACACAATCCGCCGAAGCATAATCGCGAGCGTGACTCAACGAAATGTGGATTTTGGACACATGTTTGGCCGTCGCCAACTTGGCGAAGTAATTGGCAAGCTTGACCCGCGGACAACCGTTATCGTCGGGTAAAATCTCTATATCCGAAAAAACACCGTGGCGCAAATCCGTGCCAAAGGCTTTCATCACCGCTTCCTTTCCCGCAAAACGCGCCGCAAAAGAAGCTGCCTCCTGATGTCCCCGCGATTCACAATATTGCCGCTCCAAAGGGGTATATACCCGTTCACGAAACCGCGCATGGGTAAGCGCTTTTTTTACGCGCCCGATTTCAATTATGTCCGTCCCGACTCCGATAATCATGACCGCCCCTCCAAAAAAAGCCGGCGTATGCGCCGGCCTTCAAAGTTCCTTATCCAAAATATACGTTGCCGAAGCAATGAGTATTTGCGTCCGGCTCCCAACACAAAGCAAAAATCACGGGAAAGCAAACGTGTCGGCGTCTTTTTCCGCTTGCGCTTGCCGTTCCGCTTCATGCGGATCAAAAGATTGATTGCGAGCGATCAAAATTTCCACCCGCCGATTTTGCGTCCGCCCTTCTTCCGTACTGTTATCGCCAATCGGCCGATACTCGCTGTAACCCAAGGCGGAAAAACGCGCCGGATTAAGCTCCGGGTTTACGGTGAGCAAAAACTTCATGAACGTCAACGCACGGGTCGAACTCAACTCCCAGTTTGAAGGGAAACGAGCGTTGGCAATAGGAACGTTGTCCGTATGCCCGGATATAACAACCCGCTGTGGAATGGTTCCCAACAGCGTTGCGACCGCCGGCCCGATTTTTTGCGAATCGTTTTGCAAATCCGCCGACCCCGACGCAAAGAGCGCCTTTTCACGAATACGAATCATTAGACCCTCTTCGACAAGTTGCGTTGACAATTCATCTTCAAGGTCATTTTGCGAAATATATTCGTCAAGTTCCTTTTTTACTTCCTCAAGCTGTTGGTTTTCTTGAATGTAGGCCGCATTACCGTTGTCCTCGCCTTGCGTCGGCATCTGCGCCCTTTGACTAACGGCAGGCCCTGCGCCGGTGAAAAAAGACGGGCCGCCCATATTGAATGCCGCCGTGAAAGCTTGCGCCATTTGTTGCACTTTCGTCTGATCCGTCTGCGACATGGCAAACAACGATA
>CAJORE010000247.1 GCA_905236595.1 uncultured Selenomonadaceae bacterium
CCTCGGCAATGGCACGAACTCATTTATGCAGTATTTCCTAAAGCGTCAAGGAGAACATTACCCATGGGCAAAAAAAACGAGGGCGTTAAAATCGCCTGCGAAAACAAAAAAGCGCGGCACGATTATTTCATTCACGAAACAATCGAAGCCGGGCTGTCCTTGCAAGGCACGGAAGTAAAATCGCTTCGCGTCGGCAAGGCGAATTTGAAGGACAGCTACGCCGAAATAAAAAACGGCGAAGCTTTCGTACGCAATTTGCACATAAGCCCCTATGAACAGGGCAACATATTTAACCACGATCCCTTGCGGCCGCGCAAATTGCTTTTGCATAAGAACGAGATAATAAAACTTTTTTCCAAGACACGGGAAAAGGGCTTCACGCTGATCCCTCTCAAAATTTATTTTAAGCACGGCAAAGCTAAATTGGAGTTGGCCTTGGCAAGCGGCAAACATAATTACGACAAACGGCAGGATTTGGCCGCCAAGGCCGCCAAACGCGATATTGATCGGGCAATGAAGGAGCGAAACAGGATTTGAGTGCAACAAAAATTTTGCCCACAGCGGGCGGCCACGCCCCCGGCGACACCGCAAAGGGAACGCCCGCCGGCAAAAGTATGCGCCGCAACTTAAAAAACCGCCACTTGCAAATGATTGCTTTGGGCGGCGCCATCGGGACGGGGCTGTTTTACGGGTCGGCATCAACGATAGCTTTGGCCGGCCCCTCCGTTTGCTTGGCGTACCTTATCGGCGGCGCGGTAATCTTTCTCGTTATGCGTATGTTGGGCGAAATGAGCGTCGCCGAACCGGTATCGGGTTCGTTCAGTTATTTTGCCGCCAAATATTGGGGGACGTTCCCCGGTTTTTTGGCCGGTTGGAATTATTGGTTTCTCTACATATTTGTGTCCATGGCCGAGCTTACGGCGGCCGGCATCTACATGGATTTTTGGTTCCCCGACTTGCCCCATTGGCTGACGGCGCTGGCTTTAATCGTCGTAATTACGGCGATAAATCTTGTCAACGTACGCATTTACGGTGAAACGGAATTTGTCTTGTCAATGATAAAAATTTCGGCCATTTGCGGCATGATTGTCTTGGGGCTGTTCCTCATATTTTCGTCGCCGGAACCTTTCCCCGCGAACGTTGACAATCTATGGCGGCATGGCGGATTTTTCCCCAACGGCGTGTGGGGGATGGTTTTGTCGATAGCCGTCGTCATGTTTTCCTTTGGCGGCATCGAGCTTATCGGCATAACGGCCGGCGAAGCCGCCGACCCCGACAAAACCATTCCCCGTGCCATAAACCAGATTATATGGCGCATTTTGATTTTCTATGTCGGCACCATGCTGATCCTTATGGCGTTGTGGCCGTGGAATGAAGTCGGCAAAGAGGCCAGCCCGTTGGTGCAGATTTTTGACGGCGTGGGGATACCGGCGGCGGCGCACATCTTGAATTTTGTCGTCTTGATAGCGGCAATATCCGTTTACAATTCGGCGATTTACAGCAACTCGCGGATGCTTTACGGTTTGGCCGTTGACGGCGACGCGCCGCGCTTTTTGGCGGCCATATCCGAAAACGGCGTACCCGTGCGGGCGATTTTATTAAGCTCCGGCATAACGCTTTTGACGGTGGTGCTGAACTTCTTCTTTCCCGAAGAGGTGTTCATGTACCTGTTGTCGATTGTAACGGGAGCCGTGGTCACATCGTGGGCGTTGATCGCTTTGACGCATTTGAAATTCCGCGCCGCTTACACCCAAAAGCATCTTCCCGTAAAATTTCCGGCGCTATTTTTTCCCGTTACCAATTATTTATGCTTGGCGTTTTTCGTCGGCGTCATCGCGCTGATGCTCATCATGGAAGAAATGCGCCAGGCGGTGTACTTGTTGCCGCTGTGGATAGCCGTGATATGGATCGGCTACAAGTACCGGCGCGGAACGCCCCGGCAATAATCGGGGCTGTTCTTTCATTCTTTTGGTAGTTGTGTTATAGTAAGCGGCAAAATTATTTTTGCCGGGTTCGCTTTTCCCGCAGTCAAGCGGGGTAGGAAAAGCGCAAAAACTAAGGGCGGTTACCGTATCGGCACCGAATTGCACACTATGAGTGCTTAACAAAACCGGCGCTTTAATGTTTCGGCCAATCATTAACCGTGAAAGGAACGATTACTTTGAAATATATGAGCGGCAACGAACTCCGCGAAGCGTATCTTAATTTTTTTGCCCAAAAGAAAGGGCATTTGCGTATGGCAAGCGCGTCGCTTATCCCGCAAGATGATCCGACGCTTTTGATGATCGGCGCGGGCATGGCGCCCTTTAAGCCCTTTTTCACCGGGAAAATGAAACCGCCGCGCACGCGCATTACGACGAGTCAGCGTTGTGTTCGCACCGGCGACATCGAAAATGTGGGGCGTACCGCCAGGCATCAAACTTATTTTGAGATGCTCGGCAATTTCTCTTTCGGCGATTATTTCAAAAGCGAGGCTATTCCTTGGGCATGGGAATTTTTGACCCAAGTCGTCGAACTGCCCAAGGAAAAGTTGTGGGTGTCCATTTATCCCAAGGACGACGAAGCCGAAGCAATTTGGAAACAACAACCGGGTTTTGATCCGACGCATATTGTTCGCATGGAGGATAACTTTTGGGAGATTGGGCCGGGCCCATGCGGCCCCGATTCGGAAATTTACATCGATCTCGGCGAAGAACGGGGTTGCGGCAAAGACACTTGCGCCGTCGGTTGCGATTGCGACCGCTATTTGGAAATTTGGAACTTGGTGTTCACGCAGTACGACAAGCAGGAGACCGGCGAATATAAAGAGCTTGCCCACAAGAACATCGACACCGGTTGCGGTCTTGAACGGCTTGCCTCCGTATTGCAAGGGAAGAAGTCCAACTTTGAAACGGATCTGTTGTTCCCGATAATCGAATACGCGGCAAAAATTGCCGGCGTGACTTACGGTCAAGACGAAAAAACCGATATATCGCTGAAGGTCATCGCCGATCACGCTCGCAGCATGACGATTATGATTATGGACGGCATATTGCCCGCCAACGAGGGGCGTGGTTATGTTTTGCGGCGTATTTTGCGACGTGCCGTGCGCCATGGGCGGCTCTTGGGCATAAAGGACAAATTCCTTGTCGGTGCCGTTGACGCCGTGGTGCAAATTTATCGCGACGCGTCGGACTTCGGTGATTTAATCGCCAAAGAGGATTACATCAAAAAAGTCATCGGCATTGAAGAAGATCGCTTTGCCGCAACTTTGGCGCAGGGCTTGGAGCTTCTAAACGACGAGATCGCCGCCGTAAAGTCGACCGGAAAAGCCGAATTGGCGGGGCAAGTCGGCTTTAGGTTGTATGACACATTTGGGTTCCCCCGTGAGTTGACCGAGGAAATTTTGCACGAGAACAATTTGACCCTCGACGAAGCCGGTTTTAACGCCGCCATGGATGAGCAACGCACTCGCGCCCGCGCCGCCCGTGCCGCCAATGAGCGGGTTGCCGTCCCCGATTTGTCGGGCATTGATACTGCGGGGCTGACCGTTGATCCTGCCGCCACGGAAGCCAAAATCGTCGCTATCTGGCAGGACGGCAAATTAGTCGATGAACTTACCGACGGTATGGAAGCCGGAATTATCCTTTCCGCGACGCCTTTTTACGCCGAAGGCGGCGGTCAAGTCGGCGATGCCGGAACCATCACCGGCGAGTTCGCCAAAATTAACGTCGCCAACGCCAAAAAATTGCCCGACGGCACGGTCTACCATTTGTCCTATGTCGCCGAAGGCGGCGTAAAAGTCGGCGAAACGGTGCAAATTGCCGTCGATCGGGCGAAAAAATTGGCGTCGGCTCGCAATCATACGGCGACACACCTTTTGCAGGCGGCGCTGAAAAAAGTCGTCGGCAACCAAGTGAACCAAGCGGGATCCTTGGTCACACCGGAGCGTTTGCGCTTTGACTTTTCAAATTTTGAGCCGGTATCGGCGCAACAGCTTGCCGACGTTGAAGAACTTGTCAATGCGGAAATTTTGCGTGCCGACGATGTCACGATCGAGCAAATGCCCATTGACGAAGCGAAGAAGCGCGGCGCAATGGCTCTTTTCGGCGAGAAGTACGGCGATATTGTCCGCGTTGTCAGCGTTGCGGATTTCAGCATGGAGCTTTGCGGCGGTTCCCACGTTAGCAACGTCGGTCAAATCGGTATGTTCAAAATCGTCGCCGAAACGGGCGTGGCGGCGGGTGTTCGCCGCATTGAAGCAATAACCGGCGGTGCGGCGCTCGCTTTTGCCAAACATCAAAACGAACTTTTGCAACAAACGGCGGCGATTTTGAAAACGAAAATCGACACCGTCCCCGAACAAGCCGAAAAACTTGTTGCCGCGCAAAAAGAAATGCAACAGGAATTGGGCAAGGTCGCCGAAATGCGCGAAAAGGCCGACGCGCAAAAACTGCTCATGGGCGTCACCGAATTGGGCGACGTTCGCTTTGTGGCCGGCCGCGCTCAAGCCGCCGATATGGACGAGTTGCGCAACATTGCCGACACCGTTTGCGCACAGCTTAAAAACGGCGTGGCGGTGTTGGCGGCGGTTGTCGGCGAGGACAAAGTGAACCTCGTCGCCAAAGCCACTAAAGACGCCGTGGCCTTGGGTGTGCACGCCGGTAAAATTGTTAAGGAAGCGGCCAAGGAAATCGGCGGCGGCGGCGGCGGTCGTCCCGATATGGCACAGGCCGGCGGCAAGCTTCCCGATAATTTGCCGCAGGCTTTCGCGGCGGCGGAAAACGTTTTGCGCGCGCAACTTAAACTGTAAGGGGTAGCCCGTTGGAAATCGACATAACACAAAAAGTGACCCGCTATGTGAAATTTGTGGCCGCCGGTTTGGGCGCGGCGACTCTTTTGGCAATCGGCGCGGTATTTTTGCTCAAAGGCGGCGACAACAACGTTACCGCCGAGGCGCAAATAACCGGCATGACCGTCGGCGTGAAAAGCCGTACGGCCGGTACAATAGTGTCGTTTGAAACTAAGGAGGGCGATCGCGTCGAGCCGGGGACGGTGTTGGCGCGTGTCGCCGTTGCCGTTACCGACGAAGAAATCAACGAACTTACCCAAAATTTGGAATTGGCGCAAAAGAACCTTGAAGAAATTCAAAAGGGACAAACAATAACCGTCCCCGTAGCCAATCCCAATGCCGCCGCCGCCAACGCCGATTTGGCCGCCGCCGAGGCGCGTCTGAAGCGCATGGACGATCTTTTGGCCATGGGCGCCGTCAGCAAGGTGAAGCGCGATGAAGCGGCGGCGGCTTACGAAGCCGCTCGCGCCGTCGGCAACCAAAGCGCGGTTATTTACGAAACGCGGGTTCAACCATCGCCGCCCGAGGTTATCGAAGCGGCGCGGGTCGTCGTGCAACAGGCGGAAGCGGCGCTGGCAAACGCCAAAAACGATCAGGCGGCTACGGAGATTACCGCGCCGGTCGCCGGTGAAGTGCGCTTTACCCATTTTGCCGTCGGCAACGAACTGAAGGCCGGCGACACCGTTCTTAACATAACCGATGCCGACAGCTTGTGGCTTGAGGTTCGCTTGGCGGACGACAAGGCGGCATTGGTTTCGCCCGGGCAGTATGCGGCTTACGAGATAGATGGCCGACAATATTCCGGCACGGTGCTGTCCGTCGAGAAACCGCTCTCGATTGGTGCGGTCGCTACCGAAGGTGCGCCCACCGATACGGAGGACAACCGCACGGTCGTAAAAATTTCGTTGCCGGAGGACGGCGCGTTTGCCGCAGGGACAAAAGTGCGCGTGACAATCGCCGTCGGCGGCGCGTGATAGGAATTGATTATGCTCAAACGCTGGGAAACGCCGCAATTTAGCGACGAAGCAAAAGCACAAATCGCCGACCTTGCGGGCGCGGTGGGTATTGCCGAAATTACGGCGCAAATTCTGTGGCAACGCGGTGTTCGTTCGGCTGACGAGGCCGACCGATTTTTACATCCCGAAACGAAACAGCCGTGGCACGATCCTTTTTTGTTAAAAGATATGGATAAAGCCGTCGCCCGCGTGAAAAAGGCGCTTATGTGCAACGAACCGATTACCGTGTTCGGTGATTATGATGCAGACGGCATAACGGCAACGACCATCCTCGTAAAAAATTTATTGAAGCTTGGCGGCAAGGCTGCGTTCTATATCCCGAACCGCCAAAAAGAGGGCTATGGCTTTAATCGCAAGGCTTTGGACAAAATAGCCGAAAAGGGCGGTTTGCTGGTGTCAGTCGATTGCGGCATATCCTCTGTGGAGGACGTGGCGGCCACGGACGATAAGCTTGACATTATCGTCACCGATCATCACGCCCCCGGCGCCGTGTTGCCGCCGGCGTATGCCGTCATCAATCCGCATCGCGCCGATTGTCCCTACCCCGATAAAAATTTGGCGGGGGTCGGCGTGGCTTTCAAACTCGTGCAGGCGCTCTACCGTGAATTAAAAAACGAGGAGTTTGCCGACGACTTGGATATTGTCGCTTTGGGTACGGTGGCGGATATTGTCCCGCTTTTGGGCGAGAATCGCAAAATCGTCAAACTCGGTCTTGGCAAGTTAAGCGATAATGCTGCCCTTGACATTGGAATGCGGGCGCTGGTGGACGTTTCCGGGTTGTCCGGCAAAGAATTAAACGCCGGGCATATCGGGTTCGGGTTGGCGCCGCGCTTAAACGCCGCCGGACGAATGGGCAGCGGCGCCGACGGCGCGAAATTGCTTTTGACCGATGATCGCGTCGAAGCGGAGAGTATCGCCCGCAAATTAAACGAAGAAAATATTGAGCGGCAAAACCTCGAAAAAAATATTTTTACCCGCGCCGAAGAAACTTTGGCGGCGACCGACCGAAAACATTCCGCCGTTATTGACGGCTATGATTGGCACGCCGGTGTTATCGGCATCGTGGCCGGACGCATAGTCGAAAAACATTATTTGCCGACGATCGTTATAAGCCGCAACGGCGCCAACAGCAAAGGCTCCTGCCGAAGCATCAAGGGGCTTAATATGTTTGAGGCGCTAAGTGCGCTGTCAAAGCATCTCGTTATTTTCGGCGGGCATGAAATGGCGGCGGGCTTTACCATCGCCGAAGAAAACATCGCCGCTTTCGCCCGGGATTTTGATGATTATGTCGCCGCTCACTTAAAGCCGGAGGATTATATCCCCATTGTGAAAGTGGCGGCGGAAATCGCGCCGCATGAAATTTCGCTGGCGACAGCCAAGGAACTTACGGCGCTTGAACCTTTCGGCATGGGCAATCCCAAACCGCTGTTCGGTTGCAAAAATGCCGTAGGCCGTGAACCGAAAATAATCGGCAAGCAAAGCAACCATTTGACGTTTACGTTGCAACGGGACGGGCAAAACACCAGAATGCTTCTGTGGAGCCGCCCGGAACTTGCCGGAATCGTTGCCCGCGAAAAATTGGACATAGTCTATTCGCCGCAAATAAACGAGTGGCAGGGCGAGGAAAATATCGAAGGCGTCGTTGAGGACATCGCGCCCGCCGCAAGCGGACGCATTGCCCCGAACCGCGACACATTGGCCAAGGTGTACCGTTTTTTGAAAAAGTATCTTGCCAAGACACACGCTCTGCCGGTCAACGCCGCTTTGTTGACGGTTAAATTCGCCGATGCGGCGGAGCCGATTACGCTCTACACCATGGACTTGGCGCTTAAAATTTTTGAGGAACTGCGCCTTATTATCCCCGACGTGGACGGCAGACGCTATACGGTGCCAATCGTTGCGGGCAAAATGAATCTGCAAAATTCGCCGACGTACCGCCGTTTTTGCGAATGAACCAAAACTAATCGGCAGGAGGCAAAACTATGGACTTGGCTAACGCCGCCGCAAGGGTCGCCTTTTTCGATTCGGGGCTGGGCGGCTTGAGCGTTCTTCATTATGCTTGCCGCAATTTGCGCGGCGAACAGTTCGTGTTTTTTGCCGACGAGGACAATGTCCCCTACGGCACAAAAAAACGCGAAGATATTTTGCATTTCGTGGACGAGGCGTTTGCTTTTTTGTCGGAGCAAAACATCAAAGCCGTCGTCGTTGCTTGCAATACGGCGACCAGCGTCGCCGTCGTCGCCATGCGCCAAAAATATTCCATGCCGATAATCGGTATGGAACCGGCGGTCAAACCCGCCTTGCTTGCGGCCAACGGCAAACGCGTTCTGGTGGTGGCGACGCCCGTTACCGTGAACGGCGAAAAATTGCGGCGTTTGTTGGCGAACCTTGATGCCGAGCGGCGCGTCGATGCCTTGGCGCTTCCGACGCTGGTCGCCTTTGCCGAGCGGGCAGAGTTCTCGTCGGCGGTTGTCGAAGCCTATTTGCGTCGGGAGTTGTTGCCGTACAAGCTTGATGATTACGGGGCGTTGGTTCTGGGGTGTACGCATTTTAATTATTTCAAGGACAGTTTTCGCCGCTTGTTGCCGCCGGACGTACGCATTATCGACGGCAACGAAGGCACGATAAACGAGCTTGAGCGTCGTTTGACGGGCATAAACAAGCGCGGCGATTTGCCGCCCGTGCCGCCCGTATATTTTTATTCGGGGCGCCGCGTCACCGCTGACGATGAACTGCGCCGCCTGGAACAGTATATGAAGCGGCTTGACGATATGTATTTGTTGTGATGCAGCGGCTTAAAAGGAGCCGCAAATTTTATGGAGTAACGTCTATGTACCGCAAAATAATCGTCGGCGTTTTTGCCGCATTGGCGCTGGTTTGCGCGGCGGCTTCCGTTGATGCCGCCCCCGTACCGACACGGGATGTGCCGACTTACGAAAACCAAGCGCTCAAAGATTTGCCCGCCAAAGATGCCATAGTGATTGTGAGCTATGGCGCCGCCGACAAAACGGTGCGCGAGCAAAGCATTTTATCCGTTACGGCGGCAATTCAAAAAGTTGCCCCCAAACGCAAAGTTGTCACCGCCTTTACCAACCGAACGGTCATTGACCGGATAAGGGCGGCGGAAAGCGTCACGTTTCCGACGCCCGAAGAGGCCATAGCGCAACTTGTCGCCGAAGGCTATACCCGCGTTGCTTTGGTGCCGCTCTCGCTTATCGCCGATGAAGGGTACGAGCGGTGCCTGAAAATTTTTGACGCCAACAAGACCAAGCTGAAAAAAATGACCTGCGCGTTGCCGCTCATGTACCATCAGGGGCAAAACAATTTGCCCGACGACGTATTCGGCACGATAGACGCGGTGTCGGGGCAGTTCCCGCGCCAGCAAAAAAAGGAAGCGATAGTGCTGACGGCCAACGGAACGAATAAGCCGAGCCAAGCTTATTACGCCCTCATGCAGGATAAGTTTGACGATGCCGGTTACAACAGTATTTTCGTCGCCACGCTGAAGGGCTATCCGACGCTTGAGGCGGTTATCGGCAAAATGAAGGCCGCCAAGATAAAAAGCGTCGTGCTTATGCCCTTTATGTTGACGGCGGGCGATCATGCCGCCAAATATGTAACGGGAGACGGCGAGCAAGCGCAAAAAGCGAAGCTTGCCGCCGCCGGATTTACGGTCAGCGCCTACGAACACGGATTGGGCGAAAACGCCGCTGTCCGCAACTTGTTCGTCAAACGTGCCGACGAAGCATGGTCGGTTTTACGCCAAAAATAAGGAGGAATAAACTTGACCGCACTTACATACATACTGCTGTTGTTGCTGTTCATTATAATCGGCCGCGACATTGTCTTTGCCGTAATCGGCAAAGAGGAAGTATCGTTGCAAAAGGAAGAACCCCAACAGGCGCGTCTTGTCTCGCGGACGGAGAATTCCATCACCATTGCCGCGCCCTTTCGCATTGTCAACGACGGCAAACAGAGCGCACTTATCATAGATGTTATAGTCCGTCCGCAACTGGCCTTTGAACAGTATGACGGCGTAATGGCCCGCGGCAAGGCGGAGATGGAGGGGCGCCCCCGCGAGGACGATTATTTTGAAGCGGCGGTGCTGTTTGCCAAGGGCGATCGCGGCGGCAGCAACGTCATGAACATTGATGCCCTCATAACGCTGACGGCACGCAAGGGACAAAGCATCGAAAAAGCGCTTTCGTACATGGTGGATTTGCCCGTCGATCTCATTTATATGTTCGTCGGTCGCGTGCCTTGCCATTACGAAAAGAGCCGCATAATCTTGACGGCGGAAGAAATCGCGTCGCTCGTCGGCGTAAAACTCGTTACGGAGGAATGACCATGGCGGAAGTTGAAATAATTCCCGTGCCGACGC
>CAJORE010000248.1 GCA_905236595.1 uncultured Selenomonadaceae bacterium
CCGCCGTGAAAATAATTATTCTCACTACTTTTGACGATGACGAGTATGTTTATAACGCATTGAAATACGGCGCCAGCGGTTATTTGCTAAAAGGTGTTTCCGTTCCCGAATTGACGGAGGCAATAAAAAAAGTTGCCGATGGCGGCTCCATACTTAATCCGTCCGTCACCGACAAAGTGGTGAAATTATTTAATCACATGGCGCAGAATGAGGATGCGGTGACCGTTGCCGAAAACGATGAACCGAAAATTTCCCCAAGCGGCGGTAAAGCCGGCAAATATGCCGTCAACCCGGCGGCATACGACGAGCTTTCCCGCACCGAGCGCAAAGTGGCGTATTACGTCGGCAACGGTCTTTCCAACAAGGAGATTGCCGAGAAGCTGTGCATATCGCCGGGGACGGTGCGGAATAATCTTTCGTCGGCCTTGGCCAAATTGAATTTGCGTGACCGGACACAGCTGGCAATTTGGACACTAAATGCGGGCATTGTTCTCAGCGAAGGCGAATGAACGGGGTCGATTGAATGAAGTTGCTGTTGTGGCAAAAATGGACATTGTTTGTCATATTATTGATAATAGTTATTCACGGAACAAGCTATGTTCGCGGTATGCGTGACAAACCCGTTCCGCTGTGCGTGGGGCTTTACGTTGAAACGGCGCCGACGTCGGTTTATAGGCGCGTCGATGATGCGGCGCGGGTGGCCAACGTAGCTGTTTGTTATGAGCGGGGCATAATGCGCGCCGATTATGGCGAATGGTTAGCCGGTAAATTTTTGACGGGGGATGAGCCGGACGTTTTTTTGTTGCCGCCGGAGGATTTTATAATGTATGCAAAAATCGGCGCTCTGAAGGAATTGTCGATGGCGCGTGACGATAAGCGTTCGCAAAATTTATCCGCTTACGGCGAATATAAAGGGAAGGTGTATGCCGTTTTTTACAAGGATAACTTGATTGCGGTGAGTGCGCGAACCTCTCATGCCGACTTGGCCGAAAAATTTGTGGCGGCTGTTTTAAGCGATGGCGCGAGGCAAAATTAAACTTAATCCTTCCGCATTGGTAAATGTGTCTGCCTGCACGCCGTAGACCGTTTCGATTAGCGCGGGCGTCAGCACCGTACGCGGATCGCCCTTGGCAAAGACGCCGCCGTCTTTTATGACGACAATTTCGTCGGCATAAAGGAGGGCATGGGTTATGTCGTGCAGAACCATGACGACGGTAATGTGTTTTTCGTCGGCAATGCGGCGTACAATGCGCATGACTTCCAACTGATGCGCGATGTCCAAATAGGTGGTCGGCTCGTCCAAGAGTAAAATTTGCGGTTCTTGAGCAAGCGCCATGGCTATAAATGCCCGTTGTCGTTCGCCGCCGGAGAGGGAGCCGACTTGACGATGCCGTAAATTGGTAAGCCCCGTTGCCGTTAGGGCGGCTTCGGTCGCCGCTTTGTCTTTGGGCGTATCTTTGCTGAAAATGCTCCGGTAGGGGAAGCGTCCGAAATCAACCAAACCGGCCACGGTGGTATCGGGAGGAGCGGCGGTGTGTTGCGGCAAAACGGCGATGTATTGCGCCAATTTTTTGCGGGGAAGTTGGGCGGTATTTTGACCGTCAAGCCGAACTTCGCCCGTGTAGCCGTCCAAAAGATGCGCCAAAACTTTCAGGAGTGTCGATTTGCCCGCGCCGTTTCGGCCGATTATGGCGGTGCATTTTCCTTCGGCAAAAGAGACGGTCGTTTGTTCGAGAATTGTTTTGTCGCCGATGACGACACCGATGTTTTGCGCCGAAAGCTGCATTTATAAATCCCTCCTCAGCAAAAACAGGAAGAAGGGTGCGCCCAACGCCGCCATTATTATTCCTACGGGCAATTCGGCGCCGGAAAAGGCCGTTCGGGCAAAAGTGTCGCAAAATGTTACCGTTGCCGCGCCCAAGAGAGCCGCGCCCGGCAATAAAAAGCGATAGTCCGAGCCTAACATGAGCCGCGCCGTATGCGGCACGATAAGTCCCACAAAGCCCAACAGACCAACGACGGACACGGCACTTGCCGCCAAAAGCGCCGCCAGCGCCGTGAGGCAAAGCCGCGTCAACTCGACGCGCAAGCCCAAGCTCTTTGCCAAATCGTCACCGAGTTGCAACACGTTTATGTGTCGCGCTCCCAAAAACGCCAGAAGCGTTCCCGCCACGGTATAGGGCAGGAGCAAATTGACATGGGGCCAACTGCGGGCGGAAAGTCCGCCAATCATCCACATTAAAGCGCCGTGGACGCGGTCGCTGTAAAAAATGAGCATGGCGGAGATGCCCGCGCCCAAAAACGCCGATACGGCGACGCCGGCTAAAATGATTCGCACGGGGCTGATGCCGTTTTTCCACGCTAAAACATAGATTAAAATTGCCGCCGCCATAGCGCCGACAAAGGCGAAAAGCGGCACGAGCCGCCCCGCTTCCGGGTACAGGAGCATGACGAAGATGCCCGTAAGCCCGGCGCCGGAGGATATGCCGATAATATGCGGATCGGCTAAGGGATTTTTCATCACCGCTTGCAAAATTGCGCCGGACAAAGCAAGATTTATCCCCACAAGCAGGGCGACCAGAGCGCGGGGCAAGCGAATGTTGCGGATGATTTCCCCGTTTACCGTCGTTTCGTTCGTCGATAGATACTGCCAAATTTCGGCCGGCGGCACGGGAACGGAGCCGAGCATGATGCTTGTAACAAGCCCCGCCGTTGCCAAGACCAAGAGCGCGGCGAGGATTATGATACGGCGTTTTGCGTCGCTCATGGGAAAATTTCCGGGTAAACAAGTTGCGCCACGGTGGTCACCGCTTCCGGATAATGAATACCGGGGCTTAGGAGGAATAAATCCTGCGGCAGGTAGAACATTTTGCCGTTTTTCACGGCGGGGATGGCTTGCCACGCCGGATTTTCGGCGACCATTTGTTCCATATTCGCCTTGATGTCCTCAATTTTGCCCATGCTGGTGACGAAAATTATCTCCGGGTTTTGTGCCGCCAACGTTTCCAAGCTGTAGGGTGCGGCATCGGGATTTTTTTCCATGGCGGTCATGCCTTGGGCGACGTTTTCAAAACCAAGCATGGCGACGACATTGCCGGCGATGCTCCCCGGCAGTTGTACGCTCAAGCCTTGAGCTGTGCCGTGCAATATGGCGACGCGTTTTTTGTCGGCGGGAATTTTCGCCGCCGTTGCGTTTATTTGCGCGTCCATATCGTCGATAATTTGTTGACCTTTGGCGTCGTTGCCCGTTATCCTCGCGAAAGTCAAAAGCTCGTCTTTAACGTCGGCATAAGTTTTCGTGCCGAGAACGATGGCGCTGATATTGCTTTCTTCAAGCAAGCCCAACAGTTTTTCGTTCATGCCCTTATTGATGATGACGAGATCCGGGCGGCAGGCCAGCAGTTTTTCCGTGTCGATTTCGTACACTTGACCGATGCCGGCCGCATCTTTGGCATAATCGGGCATGATGGTCTTGGAATCGGGGCGGCCGACCACCGTGCCGCCGACTTCGTGGAGCGGCTCCAAGAAAGAGGCGCTGGTTACGGCAATGCGCTCCGGTTTCTTCGTCAATACGACTTCGCGTCCCGTCGCGTCGGTGATTTTGCAAAAGGCTTCTTCGCTTGTTGGCGGCGTTGCCGTGCGTGTGTCGCCGCAACCCGTGCATAGTGTGAGTATCATGGTCAACAACAGCAAGATTGCCGTCATGTTCGTAAAATGTTTCATCGGTTCCTCCATATCAAGCCAAGAATCTTTTCGCGCATGGACGAAAAGATTAGGGACAGCCGCGGTTCGGCAATCCCCATCAAACATTTGGGCTATGTTTCGCCGTCGTCAAGTGTATCTCCTTCATAATCGCCATGTAGCCATAAAGTTTTTTTGTAGCTGGTCGTTATAGCAGACAAAATAAAAGTGGAAGATTGCAAGCGATAAAGGCGGTAGTGGAAATACTGCGAATATAGGCAGTATC
>CAJORE010000249.1 GCA_905236595.1 uncultured Selenomonadaceae bacterium
AATGGAAAAACGCTACGGCTTTATCTTCGTCGATAAGGACAACGCCGGCAAAGGCACGCTTGACCGCAAGCCGAAAAAGTCCTTCTATTGGTACAAGCGCGTAATCGACACAAATGGCGAAAATCTTGACGTTGACATAGATATTCCCCAAAATTGAGAGGTACAGTTATGAAAAAATTTGCCAAAACAGCGGCGGTCTTGTCCCTTGCCGCAATTTTTTCCGTTGCTCCCACCGCCTTTGATCTTGCGCCGACGGCTTTGGCCGAACTTGCGGCGGGCAACCCTTCGCCGGGTTTTTACCTCACTTTCCGTCAAGGCAAGATGCCCAAGGATTTTGAAGCGGCGCACGGCTGGACAAACGGCAACCCTTTCAATGTTAATTGGTACAACAAAAATGTAACCTTTGAAAACGGTTGTTTGCAACTCATCATCGACCGCGACCCCACCAACGCCAACGACGTTCCGTATTCCGGCGGGGAATTTCGCAGCAAAAACTTCTTCGGCTACGGTCGCTATGAGTGCAGCATGAAGGCGATAAAAAACGACGGCACGGTGTCCTCCTTCTTCACCTACACCGGCCCATCGGACAACAATCCATGGGACGAGATAGATTTTGAGGTGTTGGGCAAGGACACGACAAAAGTGCAGTTCAATTATTTCCGCGACGGCAAAGGCGAACACGAATATATGTACGATTTGGGCTTTGATGCGTCGAAGGATTTCCACGTTTATTCCTTTGAATGGCATAAGGATTGTATAATCTGGTACGTTGACGGCAAAGAGGCGCACCGTGTCAATGAATCCATTCCCGTGACGAAGGCAAAAATAATGATGAATGCGTGGGCGGGCAAAAATGTGGACGAGTGGTTAAAGCCCTTCAAGGACAACAAATTGCCGCTCGTTGCCGAATACGAATGGATTAAATTTACGCCGTTCAACGAATAGGAGCAGGCTATGAATAACAAAAAAATGTTGCGCCTGTTGGTTGCGTTGGGCACGGCGGCGTTTACCTCTTTCGGCGCGTCTTTTGCCTTGGCGGCGGATGACGGCTTGCACGTCGATCAAGTCGGATACCTGACGGGGCATAACAAAGTGGCGTTCGTTTGCGCCGAAGGAGGCGACGATTTCAAAATTGTCGAAGCAAAGAGCGGCAAAACAGTTTTTGAGGGCAAACTCTCGGCGGCAAAATTTGACGAAAACTCCGGCGAAAACATTCGCCGCGCCGACTTCTCCTCTTTTAACAAACCGGGCGAATATAAACTCGTCATCGGCGACAAAGAATCATACGGTTTTGAAATAGGGGACAATGTCTATGCCGTGCCGACGGTGCAAACTTTGCGCTCCTATACGCTCTCTCGCAGCAATACCCCCATGTCGGACAGCGTGACGGGTTTGGTCATAAAAACAGGACACCCGCAAGACAAAAATGCGCAAGTTTATTTCACCGACAAACTTAACAAAAAAGGTGACCGTCTTGACGTGGTGGGCGGCTGGTACGATGCCGGCGATTATGGCAAGTACACGACCACGGCGGCTATAGCAAGCGCGGAACTTTTGTTGGCTTACGACGCAAACCCCATGCATTTCACCAAAGGGCAACTTTGTTTCCCGAAAGGCGTAACGGGCGAAAACAATCTCCCCGATATTTTGTCGGAAGTAAAATTCGAGCTTGATTGGATGCGGAAAATGCAACGCGCCGACGGCAGCACATTCCACAAGGTAGCGGGCATGAATTGGCCGGGCTTTGACATAACGCCGGACACGGACACGCAAGATCGCTTTATCTTCGGCAGTTGCACCTCAAGCACGGCAATGTACGGCGCGAGCCTCGCCCTTGCCTCGCGCATATACCGCCCCTTCGATGCCGCTTACGCCGACGCGCTCCTAAAGGACGCGCAAAAAGTTTGGGCGTATCTCAATAAACAAAAAGAACCGCTCTACCGCACCGACGAGGGGCAAGAGAGCGGCTCCGGACCTTACGACAAAAAGACCGACCTTGAAGAGCGCGTTTGGCTTGCCGCCGAATTGTTCAAAACGACGGGCGATCCAACTTACGAAGAATATTTGCAAAACGAACAGCGCGAAGTTTTCACGAAAAAGCCGAGCTTTTTCACTTGGGACAACACCCTTGCCCTTGGGCAGTTTGCCTATCTTACCGCCGACAACGCCGACCCGGTACTCAAAAACAGCGTGAAGAATGCGTTTCTTGGTTACGCCGACGACATTGTGGCAAAAATTGCCGCCGACGGATTTGATTGCGCTCTTGCCAAAGACGAATATACTTGGGCATCGACAAAAAATGCGCTTACCAAAGGCGATATCCTCATAATGGCGAACCGAATTTCGCCGAAAAAGGCTTATGTGGAAGGCGCACTCGACCAAATCCATTATATGTTCGGGCGCAACGCCTTAAACAAAAGTTTCATGACGGGTGTCGGCGACAATCCGCCCAAGCATCCGCACAATCGCATCCACGAAAGCACCGGTGCATATGTGCCCGGATTGGTAGTGGGCGGTCCCAACGCAGTTAAAGGCGGC
>CAJORE010000250.1 GCA_905236595.1 uncultured Selenomonadaceae bacterium
ACCACTCCTTTTGCAACGTTTATTATAGCACAAATTTTTCGGTCTTTTATGGCATCCGCTAAAAATTCATTCTTTTTGATAAGGAACTTTACCGCACAAAAAAAGCAAAACACCATAGATGTTTTGCTTTTTTGTGTCCTATACGGTCATCATTACATCACGCGACGGGCGCCTATATAACAAGATCCCCAATAAGAGCTGTACAACGAGTCAACCGCCACACCGCGACTGCTCGATGCGTTTATAAAATTGCCATCGCCGAGATAAATGCCGACGTGCGAAGGTCCATATTCATAAGTCGAAAAAAACACCAGGTCACCGGTACGCAGATCACCGGTCGCCACGGGCATTCCCATATAATACTGCTCATCCGCCGCCCGGGGAAGCACGACCCCCGCTTGAGCAAAAACATAACGCACAAAACCGGAGCAATCAAAGCCGGACGGCGAAGTCCCGCCAAAGACATACGGCACACCTATATATTGCATGGAAGTCGCCACAATACGACGATTTATATAATTAGACCCGCGACTGACCGCCTCATTCGGCATCGCTTTACCCAAAAGCGCCGCATAAGTCGATTCACCGACCAAACCATCGGGCGTCAAGCCGTTCTCTCGCTGAAAAGCCTTTACCGCTTCCGCCGTGGCCGGCCCGAAATCACCGTCGGCCGTAACATCATAACCCAAACCGGCAAGCTGACCTTGAATTTCCGCAACCTCGCTGCCTTGATCGCCTATACGGAACGCCGAAGCATAAGACACCGTCGCCCCCATAAGCATCAACACCGTAACCAATCCCCAAACCTGCAGCAATTTCTTCAAGATCGACCACTCCCCGTTAAATTATTTTCCGTCAAGGTTTCCAGTTATTTTTCAGAAATACCCCCGACACTAATACAGCCGCCCAACGGCGGCTGAAATGCCCGAACAAATTCGGACACACGACAAACAAATATA
Source organism: uncultured Selenomonadaceae bacterium (assembly GCA_905236595.1). Taxonomy (GTDB): domain Bacteria; phylum Bacillota; class Negativicutes; order Selenomonadales; family Selenomonadaceae; genus CAJORE01. The sequence continues at coordinate 960 of CAJORE010000250.1, forward strand.
TTCAATTAGCCGATTCGAGCGATCTATAAGCCGGATTCTGTACGCCTGACGGCGCGGCAATCATTTATCTTAGGACAACGGTCACCCGTTGCCTCAAGCGACCCAACCCGAAGGGTCGGCGGGCCACGTCAATCCCTTCCTATTTGGTCTTGCTCCGTGTGAGGTTTACCAAGTCCGACAAGTTACCTTGCCGCCGGTGCGCTCTTACCGCACCTTTTCACCCTTACCCAAACGGGCGGTATAAATTTCTGCAGCACTTTCTCTGGGATCGCTCCCGCCGGACGTTATCCGGCACACTGCCCTGCGGAGTCCGGACTTTCCTCAACGGCGTCACCGCCGCCGCGATTGCCAAATCACTCGTATCAGCAGGGACATTATACCTATTTTTTTTTTGCTTGTCAACGCTACGCGCAATAATTTAACTCGTTTTTTTAGGCAATTTGTGCTATAGTTAAGCGACTTTAACATAGCATAATAAGGGGCTTCTATGAAAGATTTACTCTCATCGTTAAACAAACAACAACGCGCCGCCGCCGAATGTCTGAACGGCCCGCTCCTAATCATGGCCGGCGCCGGATCGGGTAAGACCCGCGTCCTAACCTACCGCATAGCCAACCTTTTGGCGCATAATGTCCCGCCATACAACATTTTGGCGATCACCTTCACCAACAAAGCCGCCCTTGAAATGAAAGAGCGCGCCGAAAAGCTTATCGGACAGGCGGCAAAAAATGTTTGGCTCAGCACCTTTCACTCTTTTTGCGCCCGGTTTTTGCGCCGGGAAATCGAAAATCTGCCACGCTTTAAGAGCAATTTTGTTATTTACGACACAGCGGACAGCACAACGCTCATAAAAAATTGCCTGAAAGAAGCAAATTTGGACGTGAAAGTTTTTGTGCCGTCGGTGGTTTTGGGCAAAATTTCCGGCGCCAAAAACAAAATGCAAACACCGGAAAAGTTCACCGAGCTTGCCATGAGCGAACACGATCGCAAAATCGGTATGCTGTACGCCATGTACCAAAAGAAACTCCGCGAAAACAATGCCCTTGATTTCGACGATTTATTGACGGTGACCGTTGAACTCTTGCAAACCGTCCCCGCCGTCGCCGAAAAATACCGCGAGCGGTTCCGCTACATTTTGGTTGATGAATACCAGGACACCAACGGAGCGCAATATCTTATAACGAAACTGTTGGCGGCAAAATATAAAAACATTTGCGTCGTCGGCGACGCCGACCAATCAATTTACGGTTGGCGCGGTGCCGACATCCGAAACATTATGTCCTTTGAGCGGGATTATCCCGAAGCCAAAACGATAATGCTTGAGCAAAACTATCGCTCGACGAAAAATATTCTGTCGGCGGCCAACGCCGTTATTGCCAACAACGTCAACCGCAAACCGAAAAATTTGTGGACAGAGGCGCCCGCCGGTACGCCCATAAAACTGTTTGAAGCAGGCGATGAATGGGAAGAGGCCGGTTTTGTCGCCGAAACAGTCGCCGCCAAACACGACAACGGCGTGACTTACGGCGATATGACGGTATTATACCGCACCAACGCCCAATCCCGCGTTATCGAAGAAAAATTCATGCAATCGGGAATCCCCTACACAATCGTCGGCGGACTGAAGTTCTACGACCGCAAGGAAATAAAAGACATTTTGGCCTATTTGCGGCTGATTTACAATCCCTTCGACGACATTAGCCTGCAACGCATAATCAATGTTCCCAAACGCGGCATCGGCGCAACAAGTCTGCAAAGAATCGGTGATTTTGCGTTAGACAGAGGCTTAAGTTTGTTCGATGTCATCTCCGACGAGGAAAACTTGGGGCAGATACCCGATCTGTCCAAACGCGCCGTCAACAAATTAACGGACTTTGCCGCCATGATTTTTGATTTTATGGGAGCGGCAGCCGACGGCACGGTCGAAGAATTGGTCAAAAAAATATTGGAAGATACGGGCTACATAAAGGAGTTGGAGGCCGACAACACTCCCGAAAACGAAACACGCCTAAATAACCTTAAGGAATTCGTCAATGTCGCCGACGAATTTAACGACGATGACGAACCGACTTTGGAAAACTTTTTGAACCAAGTTGCCTTGGTGTCGGATGTTGACAATGCCGAAAACGGCGATGACCAAGTGACGCTTATGACCTTACATTCCGCCAAAGGATTGGAATTCCCCATAGTTTTCATAATCGGCATGGATGAAGGGATATTCCCCCATGCGCGGACGATGTTGGAACACGCCGCCCTTGAAGAGGAGCGCCGCGCCTGCTATGTCGGCATAACACGCGCCGAAAAGGAACTTTATCTGACCACCGCCGAAACACGCATGGTTTACGGCAAAGAAAATTATTACACACCGTCGCGTTTCATACGGGAAATACCGGCCGCCTACATCGAAAAAGTCGCCTTCGGCAACGACAATAAGTCAATGTTGCGCGGTAAATTCGACGCCAAACCGAAATCGACGGGTGCACACTTTGCCGCTTCGCCTCCGTCGGCGCTCGACGCGGCCAAAAACATAACCCATGCCCCCTTCGGCGGGGGAAGGGCCTTTACTTTGCCGGGTACACCGTCCGGCGTCGGCAAAACATCGTCGTCGTCGCCCGCAAAAACCGCCGCCATACGTCCCGATGTCAACGTGGTTTGGAAGGTCGGCGACAAAGCCCGCCACGGTATGTTCGGTGTGGGGACGGTGGTATCCGTAAGCGGCAGCGGCGAAGAAACACAAATAAAAATTGCTTTTGCCGACAAAGGCATCAAGGCCTTTACGCAAAAATACGCGCCCATCGAAAAAATTTGACGGCCGCGCCAAACACCTTGCAAAGAAGGAGAATATAAAGGAGAACTAACGGCATGAAAATAAAATTTCCCCTCGCAAAATTTTTCGCGATGCCATTCGTATTGTTGGCGGCGCTCTTAATTGCTCCCGATTGTCATATCGTCCATGCCGCCGATGTGCCGCTAATCAGCGTCGGCGGCACGGGCGAGGTAAAAGCCGCGCCGAACGAAGCCACCGTTACTCTGGGCGTGTCTACTTACGCCAAAGATGCCGGCCTCGCCCAAAAAGAAAACGCCGTCAAAGCGACAGCGGTACAAAACGCCCTCAAAGAATTGGGACTTGACAACAAAGCGATTCGCACACAAAACTATTCGTTCCGCCCGACTTACGAAAGCCGCCCCAATCGCGAAAGAACCGTCACCGGCTATGCCGTTGACAATTCCGTCGTCGTCACCGTCGATAACCTTGCCCTCATCGGCAAAGTTATCGACGCCGCCTTAAACGCCGGCGCCAATCAAGTAAATTCGCTGACCTTCGCCGCCAAAAATACGGATGCCCTGAAAAAAACGGCTCTTGCCGACGCGGTTACCGACGCCAAAAACAAAGCCTCCGTCATTGCCGACACGCTTAATTTGCGCATAATCGGTGTGCAACATATCAGCGAAAGCGTCGGTATGCCAATGAGCAGGAACTACAATATGATGTTTGCCGCCGCCAAGGCAGACAATGCCCCCCTCGCGGCCACTCCCGTGGAAGTCCCCGAATTAACGCTTACGGCTCAGGTACAAATTGATTTTATTTTGGGTAAATAATCTTGAACACAAACAGCATAAAGCAACAATCTGCCGCCGCCAAGGCCGGCGAACAAAAAAAGCCGCGCTTGGCGGCGGTGGAATATATTCGCGGCATAGCCATGTTGGGTGTGGTGGGCATACACGTCGGTTCGCTGTACATGGAAAACCCCGCCGCCAATATTTATCTGGCGGCGACATTTGAAGCGCTTACCCGCTTTGCCGTGCCGATATTTTTTTTCATATCGGCATTCGGTCTTTTTTACAATCTGCGCGAACCGTTTTCCTACGGCAGTTTTTTGCGCCGACGGTTAGGAGCTGTTTTTGTTCCGTATCTTTTCTGGTCGGTATTTTACGTTCAACACGACGCCCGATATTTCAATGTACCGGTACCGACGCTATCCGATTTCGCGCACGATTTATTTTTCGGCACCACCAAATATCATTTGTACTTCCTGGTCATTTTGCTGTGGTTTTACATTCTTATGCCGCTTTTTATCCCTATCGTAAAACGCATCGGAACCAAAACCCTCACGTTGCTCTTTGCGGCGCAGGTCGCCTTTGATTATTTTTCGAGTTATTCGACGAGTTTCGGAACATTTGTCTGGTCGATGCCGGATTCCTTCCTCAAGGACTGCTTCGTCTACCGCCTTAACTTTTGGGTTCTCCACTACTTTTTTATCTTCGTATTGGGCGGCGTTATGGCTTGTCATTTTGACAGGCTTCGCCCGTTGTTGCGCGAGAAATTTGCCTTGCTTACGGCATTTTTTTGCGTCGGCGCCGCAGGAATGTTTGCTCACTTCCTATGGTTGGTGAAAATTACCGGCTACTCCCCCGTCTCGGCCACGAACACCGCTCATCAATTATCGCCGGTCGGCATAATCTATACTGCGGCGGCCTCGCTTTTTTTCTTTGCCTTTTTCTCGATACAACCTTATCGCGCCAAACTTATGAATCCCATCTTTTCCCTTTGCGGCCGTCATTCCTATTTCGTTTACTTGGCACATCCCCTGTTGTTGGAGTACATCGTCGCTCCGGGACAACTGTTGACCGCCGCAAATGCCATCGGCGTTTACTGTTTCACCGTGGCAACGACGTTGTTCTTCGCCATAATACTCCGCACCGTCGGCAAAAAAATACCGTTGCTCAATCGCTTGACAATAGGGTCGGCTCAATAAGCCTTCGACCTTAATCGTTATGCGCGGCATACGAAGGACGCAAATAAACTTATCGGCGGCCTATGCCTCTTGATGGGAAAGACTGCCGATTCCCGCAAACTGCCGCCGTCGCCAAGACATATCCGTACTGTTTCCAAGCGAATGATAATTAGTCTAAAAATATTCCTTTTGACAGTAAATTAGCTTATAATCAAACTCGTGTATTGTACTTTGGGGTTCGCGGCTCTTTGGCGACGAAGAGCCGCACACTTTTATACTTTGTTCGACGTTCATTTTTATGACGCGACCAATACTGCAAAACGGAGGAAAATTTTATGAAAAAGTATGTATGCAGCATTTGCGGATATGTTCATGAAGGCGATGCGCCCCCCGAAAAATGCCCGATGTGCCAAGCTCCGGCGTCCAAATTTATCGAGCAAAGCGGTGATTTGGTCTTTGCCGACGAACACCGCGTCGGCGTTGCCAAGGATTCGCCGCAAGAAATCCTTGACGGCTTGCGCCAAAACTTTAACGGCGAATGTACCGAAGTCGGTATGTACCTTGCCATGAGCCGCCAAGCCGAACGTGAGGGCTATCCCGAAATCGCCGACGCTTTTAAGCGCTACGCTTTTGAAGAAGCCGAGCACGCCGCCAAATTCGCCGAACTTTTGGGCGAAGTTTTGACAAACAGCACAAAGAAAAATTTGGAAATGCGTATCGACGCCGAACACGGTGCTTGCGCCGGCAAAAAGGAATTGGCGACCCTCGCCAAGAAACTGAACCTCGACGCCGTGCATGACACCGTTCACGAAATGGCCAAGGATGAAGCGCGTCACGGTTGCGGCTTCAAAGGGTTGCACGATCGTTTCTTCGGCAAGAACTGAGCGATTCGCCGAACATGGCGGCGACGGCCTGCCCCAAGGCCAATCCCCCGTCGTTCGGCGGCTCTTC
>CAJORE010000251.1 GCA_905236595.1 uncultured Selenomonadaceae bacterium
GAAACACAGGTTTCATTCCAAAAATCGCAACTCGCACAAGTAACGGCGCAACAACAGGAACTGCAAAATGCCATAAATCAAGCAACAACAGCGGGAGGAGCGGTCAATATCGCGACCGTCGATATAACCATTCCTGCAAGCACTTGGGCGGCAAACGACGGGGATTATCCCTTTGTTGCAAACATAGTAAACGCCGACATCACGGCGGACACAATTCCGTTTTTGAGCTTGCTCCCCGCATCAATGAGCGCGGCGGCGGATTGCGGAATTTGCCCGACGTGTGAAACCGTTGACGGCGCATTAAAGGTTTACGCCAAAGCCGCGCCGACGGCGGATATAAGTGCCGCGCTAACGCTTATCGCACCCAAAGGAGGTGAAGGAAGTGGAGGAATCGGTGAACTGCCGGTTGCCACGCAATCAGCCCTCGGTACGGTGAAAGTCGGGCAAGGTCTGTCCGTAAAGCCGGACGGCACTTTGTCCGTCGATACGGATACCGTATTGACAAACGACGACTTAGCCGACGAAAACACGGTAGCACAGAGCATAATCAATTCCCTTAAACGGGATTGACGATTCGTTTTTCTTTGTCTTTTGAAGGAGGACACAAACCATGGCCACTAAAAATTTGTTGACCAATGTCAGCATGGAGAACCTCACCAGCGAACTCAAGAAGACGTTTGCTTATCAGGAAGATGTTCAGGCGTTGCGACAGGAACTGCAACAGGAGATTGCCACCCAGATCGGTACGACCTATCGCGCCGCCGGTAATTGCACCTTCGCCGAACTTCCCGAATTGACCGCCGCCAACCTCGGCAAGGTTTATAACGTCACCGATGATTTCACCACCACGGCGGACTTCGTTGACGGCGCGGGAAAGCATTTCGGCGCGGGCGCGGATGTCGGTGTCGTTGAGTTTGAGGCGGCGACCAGCGTCAGCGATGCCGTCTACAAATACAACGTCTTTGGCGACTTCGTGGACACTTCCGGCAAAGCCGACAAAGTGACGAACGGCACGACGGGTGCGCTTTTGAAGCAGGACGCGAGCGGCAACCTTGCCGACACGGGCATTGATGCCAACGATGTTGTAACTAAGGTTACGGGCGCGACGAGCGGCAATTTTGCCGGACTTGACGCAAACGGCAAACTTACCGACACCGGCAAGAAACCCGCCGATTATGTGGAGCGCGTTTTCGTCGAAGGGACGGAGGATGCCGTAATCCATGAAAGCGACATCGTGGATTACACGGCGGCGCAGATTGCGACGATGCTTGCCAAAGGCTCGACGAGCGGCAACGGCGGCGAATAAGCCTTAAAAACAAGAAAGAGCAACGGAAAGGACGGAAAGTCATGGCACAACACGGTGCAATAACCAATGAAGGACTTGCCGTCCTATGCTCCGAGATAAAAACAAACGGCGAAACGGCAGACAACGCAGGTACTGCCGTCGTCCGTTTGTCGGAATTAATGCAGCAGGGATTTAGGGAAGTAAATGCCGCGCTCAATGATTTTCCGAACGTGACCGCCTTTACTATCCCTGCTGTGGCAGGTACGACGGCGTGGGTATTGGACAACGAGGAAACAAGCGATTACAAATGGCACTTCGACATAACGGATGAAAGCGTAACTCCCTATGACGTGGCCATTGTGAATGTTTCAAGAGTTGGTCTTAATGCCGCCAAACGATGCGGACTTTGCAAGCAGAATGAAACGCTGACGGGCAAAATCCGACTTCGCGCCGTAGCCGTACCGCCGGAGAGCATAGCGGCGGAATATTACGTTTGCCCCGGCAAAGAACCGGCGGCAGAATCGGAAAAAGAGGAGGAATAGCGATGGCAATGGGAATTGTGAATGTGCCGAGCAATTTTATCACGCAGACGGGATTTTTTGAGATTGACACCGACGGCGGACTTATGCCATCGGAAACTCCCGTATACAGCGATAACTTCGAGCTTGACACCAACGGCGATTTTATGCCGCAAGACATCTGACGATAGGAGCGAGCATTATGGCAACAAGAAATTTTGTACCGCGTGCCGACGGCGAGGGCAACATTGGCACGGCACTCAAAAACTGGAACAAAGGTTACTTCAAAGAAGGCAACTTTGGAAACATCAACGCGGAAACACTTACGTTAGCCGATGACGGACTTCTTGCCTTTACCGACGAACTTATCGGCAAATATTTCGGTCATAGCGCAGGAGCACACAACGCGCTTTTTCGCGGCAAGGACTTGACCGAGTATTTTGACAGCGGGGAAATGAGCGAGGCTATCGCGGCGGGTACGTTCGA
>CAJORE010000252.1 GCA_905236595.1 uncultured Selenomonadaceae bacterium
AACCCACAAGGGGCTTTGCCCCTTGACCCCAGCAGGGAGCTTCGCCCCCTGCACCCCGAATGTTTTTAGTTTTTCGAGATGCCCTATAATTTATTTCTATCCGACCCCCGATCCTCGTCGCAACTGTTCCAAGTAAATCATCAGCACCGACACATCAGCCGGCGACACGCCGGATATTCGTGAGGCTTGTCCCAATGAACGCGGTTTTATTTGCGCCAATTTTTCCTTGGCCTCGTCGCGCAAGCTCGTTATACTGCCGTAATCCAAATCCGTCGGCAAAATTTTATTTTCCATACGCTCCATGCGTTCTATTTGTTCCTGCTGTTTTTTTATGTATCCTTCATATTTTATGGCTGTTTCCGTTTCAAAACGTACCTCGCGGGAAATCTCCGGCAAATCAAACAATTCTTGCAAAACCATATAATTGACTTCGGGACGCCGTAAAAAAGTTTCCAAACTCACGGCATTTTTCAAAATTTCCAAATTTGCCTTCTGTAATTTTGTTTGCGTTTCTTGGCTTGGCGTAATTATTGTTTTTTGCAAAATATCGCGTACTGTCTTTACGGCATCTTGTTTTTGGCAAAAACGCTCCCAGCGGTCATCCTTTACCAAGCCGATTTTCCTGCCGACGGGAGTAAGACGAATATCCGCATTATCCTCCCGAAGCAACAATCTGTACTCGGCGCGACTGGTCATCATACGGTACGGCTCGTTCGTCCCCTTCGTCACCAAGTCATCAATCAAAACTCCAATATACGCCTCGTGCCGCCGCAAAATAAGCGGATCTTTATTTAACGCATACCGCGCCGCATTTATCCCCGCAATTATTCCCTGCGCCGCCGCTTCCTCATACCCGGAACTGCCGTTGCTCTGTCCCGCCGAAAAAAAGCCGTTAATAGTTTTTAATTCTAAATTTGGTTTTAATTGCAACGGATTTATACAATCATATTCAATGGCATACCCGGCACGCATGATTTTTGCATTTTCCAAGCCGGGGATTGTTCGCAAAAAGGCCGTCTGGACATCAATCGGCAAACTGGTGGACATACCCTGCACATACATTTCATTGGTATGGTTCCCCTCCGGCTCAATGAATAATTGATGCCGCTCCTTTTCGGGAAAACGCGCAATCTTCGTTTCTATGGACGGGCAGTACCTTGGCCCTACGCCTTTTATGACACCGTTTGCCATAGGGGCGCGGTGCATATTGTCGCGAATTATTTTATGGGTTTCTTCATTAGTATAGGTCAACCAGCAAGGAACTTGCTCCCGCGTTTTTTCATCGCTCATAAACGAAAAATTATGGCAAATGCTATCCCCGGGTTGTTTTATCATTTTTTCATAATTAAGCGTTCGTGCATCAACCCGTGCCGGTGTCCCCGTCTTAAACCGCATAAGCTCAATGCCGTTTTCTGCAAGCGACGCCGATAATTTAAGTGCGGCACGTTGCCCATTCGGCCCGCCTTCATAAACCGTTTCGCCGATTATTATGCGTCCTTTCAGATAAGTGCCGCTTGCCAAGACCGCCGCACTACATTCATAAAACTCACCGGTCTCGGCAACAATGCCACATAAGTTGCCTCCATCAACCACTATACTGTCAACAGTCAACTGCTTTACGTCAAGGTTTTCCGTATTCTCGCAAGTCTCCTTCATACACATTTGATAGTGCTTTTTGTCAGCTTGCGCCCGCAATGACTGCACCGCCGGCCCCTTACCCGTATTAAGCATACGAAACTGTATGCAGGTCTTATCCGCATTTATGCCCATCTGCCCGCCCAAAGCGTCGATTTCCCGTACGAGATGCCCTTTGCCGGGGCCGCCCACCGACGGATTGCACGGCATCATGGCAATGTTGTCCATCGACACGGAGGCCATTAGCGTCTTTGCCCCAAGACGCGCCGCCGCCAATGCCGCTTCAACGCCGGCATGACCGGCACCTATCACCGCTACGTCATATTTTCCCGCTTTGTACATTTATGTAAATACTCCTTTGGTCTTTGAGGTTCCCTTTTTGTCATTGCCACTATACCACATTTATTGCTCCAACGGGCAAAGTGCAAAAAATTTTCACATTTTCCTTGCCCTTTGATAAATTTATGGTAAAATATCATGTGTGACAATAGGTGTGCGTCGAAATTTCGGCCGCTACGCCAAGCGTTTTACGGAGGGGTGAGGCGTTGAATCAACAGGAATTGTCCGCGCTCGATGCGTACATTAACCGCGTTTATCGCATTATCGTCCTCATCGTTCCCGGCTTTTGCATCTGCGCCGCCATTACCATAACTTTGATGGTATGGCAACATTGGTATCCGGCAATCAACCCCGCGTTGCTGGCCGCCTTCGATTTATCGACGCTCGTCTATATGGCGATCGGCATTTACTTCGTCAAGACGGGCTTCGGCGAGGACGGAATACTCCTGCCGGATAAGCTGGCTAATGCAAAAAAAGCAATAGCCATAATTTTGATTGTCCAATGGAACGCCATAACTTACATCTGGCCTTTCACGGATTTTTGGGCATTCTCGCTTCTGTTTGTCATTTGTACGGCGTTCTTCTTCGACTATGCCATGACGGCGATCGTCTCCGTCGGCATCGGGCTTTCCCTTGCCGCGTCATGGTTAGTGGGCAGCGATATGCTTATGCCGCCCTTTGACCGCTTTTTCACCTTCGGCATAACCGTGCGTCTCGTGGGAATAGCCCTCTCGCTTATCAGCGTAAACGTTATTGTCTATTTCGGCGGCAAATTCTTGGTCGAAGAGCTGGAAAAATTCGTCAATTACGACACCTTGACACATTTGCTGAACCGTCGCGGCATGGACACTTACCTTCGCTCCGCCTATCACCGCGCCCAGACCGGCAAATCGACCTTCTGTCTCATGATGCTCGACATCGACGATTTCAAAAAAGTCAACGATACTTACGGCCACGATTGCGGCGACGCTGTTTTGCGCTATGTGGCCGACACGGTTTCCCGCGGCGTCCGCAAAAAAGACAACGTTTTCCGCTGGGGCGGCGAAGAAATTTTGGTGTTGTTCAACGCCGACGAAAAACGCGCCGCCGATATTGCCGAGCGCATCCGAAAAGATATTGCCGCCGCGCCGGTCAGCTACCGCAACAACGTCCATGTCCCCATTACCGTTAC
>CAJORE010000253.1 GCA_905236595.1 uncultured Selenomonadaceae bacterium
AAATCATCTTGAAAGCATCCGCCGCCGCATTGCCGGTCATGCCGATGCCGCCGCCGCCAAAAAGGGGAATCTGCCCCGTGCGCCCCTGTTTGGCCGCCGCCAAATAACAGTCACGAATTTTGCTCACCACGGGATGCCCCGTGTGATCGAGGGAAATTTCGTTGGCCGCCCCCGTACCGCCTTGAATTCCGTCGATGAAGAAGCCGCCGCAAATTTTGTACGGATCGCGCAAGAGATTATTGTAAACGGAGACGCTGGTCGCCGACGCCGCGCACTTAATCGCCACCGGCACCCGAAACCCAAATGCCGCATTCATGGACAGGTGCATTTTTTGCACGCTTTCTTCGATTGAATACAAGCCCTGGTGATTGGGCGGGGACGCCAACGTTGCCTTCGGTACGCCGCGAATGGCTTGGACGTGTTCGGCCACTTTTTCGCTCTGCAAAAGTCCGCCGTCGCCGGGTTTTGCGCCCTGACCGATTTTTATCAATATCCCCGCCGGATCGGTTTTCATGTAAGGCATGGCCTTTATTATACGGTTCCACCCAAAATGCCCGGAAGCTATTTGAATTATAAAATACTTGAGATAATCGCTGGTCAGAAGCTTTACGGGCATCCCGCCTTCGCCGCTGCTCATCCGCACGGGAATGTCATGCTTCTCGTTCAAATAGCTGACCGCCAGCGCCACCGCTTCCCAAGCGCGGGTTGACAAGGCGCCGATTGACATATCGGAGAAAATCAAAGGGTATATCCATCTTACGGGCGGCATTTTCTTCGTTTGCACCAATTTCCCTGCGTCATCAACGGTCAGCGGCAATTCCTTCGGCGCGAGAACCCGTCCAAGCGGCGCACGAATATCGAAAGTGTGCCGCACCGAATCAAGGGACGGGTCGGTCATTTGCGAAATGCGCCCGACGACAATCTTATCCAAGGTGCGCCCGGCGTTCAAATTCGTCCGGCCGCCGCGCTTAATCGGCCCATTGTCCCGCGAAAGAAGCGTGCGGCGTGCGTCGGGATTGCGACGCGGGGCAATGGCGTTATTGGGACAAACCTTTTGGCAAATGCCGCAACCGCGGCAAAAATCCGTCAAACTCGCCACTTGTTTTATAACGGGACGTACTTCGTGACGCTCAACAGGCGCGGGGGTCGCTTCCACGGACACCGTCAAATCATGGCGAACGGTGCCGACTTTTATCGCATGAAAGGAGCAACTGGCAACGCAACTGCCGCACATGGTACAGCGTTCCGGCTTATAATCAATCAACCAATTCAAATCGTTAACGCCGATGTCTTGGGTTTTTACTGCTTCCATCTCGTCACCCCCAATTCATTGTCCACCATCACAATTTCCCGTTCGTTGGGATAAATGTCCTTCGTTTGATCCCGCGTGGGCATAATTTCATTCAAACCGCACACTTCCGAAGAAATGGCCACCATATCGTCGCTTTGACCGACGACGACGGGGCGCAATTTTTTGGAATCGCAACAGGTTATCATGTCACCCCGGGGCAAAACACCGATAACGGTGTTGGGGCCGTTTATCTCAAGGTCGGCAAGCGATTGGCGTATGCCGGTCAAGACCGCTTTGTCGTCGCGTTCGTCGATTTCTTCAAAAGGCAACGGCGTTATAACGTGCTTGTAATAGGGCAGCGGCCATTTTAACTCGTGGTGAACGTAATGAAGCGTGTTCAAAAAACATTGGGAGTCCGATTCAAACCCGATGTAACCGCGATGCAGGGACTGTTGATAATTTTTGTTCTTCGTGTAAAACGTGTTCTCACCGTTGGCGCAAAGGGTGTAGCCTTGCAGAAAGAACGGATGCGCCGCATAGCGGACAATGTCGTAATTCGTATTTTGGCGGCATTGCGCGACGATGGATTTCGCCGCCAAAATACCGTTGTCGTCCCACAGGCGAAAATAGGTGGCAATATCCGCCGGGTCGCCGATTTCCTTTAAGGTCAACACGTCCGGCCAAAACGAATAAACATAACCTTGATTATCCTTTTCCAAAATTTTCCGCAAAGCCAAACGCGTATCAAGGAGCAAATCTTCGCGTTCGGCGTCGCTCATAAGGGCGGCATCCTCCGGATAATCGTAATTTCTAAAGACGTAATAGGGCATCGCCTGTATGTCAAGCCCCGGTTTCTTGTTGGGGACGGGCAACCATTCGGCAACTTTGGTGAAGTTATGGGCATCCATGTAATCTTCAACCAAACGGTTGCCCTTTTGAGTGCAAACCAACGACAACAGGGGCTTATCCTTATACGGCGCAAAAATGCCCGACAGATCTTGCATAACCATGGCAAAGCCGGAGTTGTCGTGTCCCTCCTGTTGCGGCAACATCAAGCGCAACACGGTTGACGGTTGCACGGGATTTTTACTTTTGACGGAACCTATGCGGCACACTTTCTCTCTCTCCTTTGTGCGCTCCAAACCAATGAGCGCGATACACAAAAAAATGTCTACAGCGGCGCGATAATCTCCGTGAAATAAATCACCGTCACCGTATCTTCCGGACTTATGCGACGCTTATATATCTGTTCAAAATCGGCAATGAGCGCTTCTTTGGTGCTTATGTCCGGATTTTGGTTGCAAAGGTCGTCGGTTGACAAACTGCCCATTGTTTTAACGCGCACTTTGTCCAAATACGCGGTGTAGAGCTTTTCTTTCGGTTCGCCGGCCAATCCGGCGGTAATCCACACCACGGCGCCTTCGGGGAATTGGTTGCTCACGTCGCCGAGGCGTACCGTGCATTTTTTGCGCCGGTCGAGGAGCATTTTTTTGTGTTTCTCGGCACGGAAATTTAATGCCATCATAATGAATCATTCCTCCCCTTTGAGGATGCGACTGCGGGCAACGTCCAAAAAGTTTCGACCGCAACCGTTGTTCGGCAAAATGCGGTTACGGCGTTGCCCCGAAAAAGTTTCAGTCGCTCAATATCTTTTCCGCCACTTCTTTCATGGTAAAACGGTGCTTCATGGCGTATCGTTGAATAAGCCGATAGGCTTCCTGTTCGCCGATGCCTTTTTTGCTCATCAATACGCCTTTGGCGCGATCAATAATTTTGCGGGCGGCGATTGTTTCCTTCAGCTCGGCAACCTCCCTGGTAAGCGAAGAAATTTCCCGCCAACGGGCAACGGCCACATAAACGGCATTGAGAATAAGTCGCTCGTTCGCCGTTTTGTTTAATACCGAAAAAACAGCCGTTGCCGAAAATGCTTCGGGAGGAGGCGGCGTCGCCGCATTGTCCGTTAAAATTATCACCGGGCAAACTTTCTGCGCCGATATTTGCGCTATTGCCCAAGCGGCGCCACGCGTCGTTTCAACGTCGATGATAATTATATCCGGAACGTTTTTTTGCACCAGCGCCACCGCCTGTTTGCCGTAACGTGCCTCGCCAATCATTGTGGCGCCCGTCTTAAAAAATATCGTGCGCAAATTTTTTAGCAACGCTTCGTCGGTACCCGTCGCCACGACAATTTTGGTTATTTTAGCCGAATTGCCCGCGCTTTTGCGGATAAGAGCAGGCATAACGATTCGCCTCCCCCTGCCCAATAATTTAGATCATGTTCTTCTTGTATGCGTCGTACAGCGCCTTTAATTTTTCCACTTTGTCATACATTTCGACCTGCAATGCCGACGCTTCGGCAAAGTCGCCGCTCTCCAAAGCGTCAATAATGCGCGTGAAAAGCGATTTTTCGTCGATGCTGTCTTTGGCCAGCTCGATGCGCAAATTGTTTATCGTCTGCCAATCGTGAGCGTCCTTATCCGTGGTTATAGTCCCCGCAAGTTCCTTCGCGGCACGGACAACGTCACGGTTCTCCGGGATAATGCGCGCAATAAGCTCCGTTTTCCAACGAAGGAGCGCCCCGGCGCAAAAAGCGTCGATTATCTCGTCGCGCAACGCACCGCCGGCGACAATAACGTTCTTCTTCTCCGGGTACAGGGAGAAATTCTGCATATTTTCCCAAACGGTGGCCGGCGGTTTGCCGAACAATTTATCCCGTTCCTCGGCGGTATAATCCTCAAAGACATCTTTTTCGCTACGGTAAGCGCGCTCCCGCTCAAGATAAAATCCGCCGTCGCCCGCGTTTTTGGAAATTTCCCGCAACAGTTCGTCCGTCGTGTGGTACACCGCCGCCTTAATGCCGTCAAGCACCGCCGAATATACGGCGGCCAACGCCAAATATGTGTTGGTGTAGGGGTTGCAAGCGCGAAGCTCAAACCGCGTGGCAAAAGGATTGTTTATATCGCGGATAAGCCCCGCCAAAATCGTACGGTTCCGCGAAGGAAGCTCCGGATTTTCGCCAAAACTCGTAACGATGCAAACGGGCGCTTCAAAACCGGGCTTTAACCGGTTCAAGGAATCGTTGGTAGCCGACACGAAAGGATTTATCACTTCATAATTTTTGAGCAGACCCATAATCGCGCCGTAGCCGATGGCGCTCATGAAATCTTTCTTTTGATCGGCGGCGGCAAACAAATTAATCTTCTTGCCGTTTTTCAAAACGGCCGCCATGCCGATGTGGGTATGTTCGCCGTTACCGGCCAGCCCGATCATCGGTTTTGCCTTAAAGCTGACCTCAAGCCCCATGTTGCGGAAAATCTCGCGCACGATAGTGCGAACCATAACCTCGTTGTCCGCCGCCTGCAACGCTTCGGCGAAGCGCCAATCAATTTCAATCTGTTCGCAAACGTGAAGCATACGCCCGCTCTCGTCGATCTGCGCCTTTAATCCGCCGACTTCCTTGTGCCCCATTTCCACGCAAAGACCGTACTTATCAAGCTCCAAGACGCAAGTCTCAAGCGCAGTACGCACCGCGCCGTGGGTACGTTCCCAATATTGCTCCTGCATAACCTGGCTGGCGCTCATTTCCTCAATGTTCGCTTCTTCAAGAGGCGTTTTCACCCAAAACTCCAATTCCGTCGCCGAAGTAAATTCGATGTCGGCTATTTCGTCGCCGCTGACGGGCAACGCGGCAATCTGCGGCCGCTCACGAAACAGCTTCAACAATTCGGCTTTGACGAAAGAAAGAGTGTCCGTCAAAACGGAACGGGAATCAACGCGCTTACCCTCATGGAGCAAAAAAGCGGGGATGCGAAGCGTTCCGATGGGCTTGCCCGTTTCTTCGTCATAGTTTTCCATGTTGTAATCGACGAACCAGTTTACCGAAGGATCGATGGGCATATCGACCTTGGCGTTGTTAAGCGTGGCAATGCCCGTCAAAACGACGGAAGAACCGTCGGTCTGCACGGCGCGTCCGGCGTAAAAATCCTCCGCATCCTTCAAAAAGATGCCCACGGGGATTTTTTCATCGGTATCGTTACCCGCCATGTCAATGCCGACCAAAGAAACAAATTTGATGTTGGGATTTTCGTTGAGCTGCCTCTTGATCTCTTCAACGGGGGTATTGGCCTTTATGACGTACAAAAGATCGTTCATGAAAAAAATCTCCTTCTTATTAAACTAAAAAGCCGCACAAAACAACTCCGCGCCGAAACAGGCGTGTTTGTTTTTGTACGGCGACGCTGCCTTATTATACTAAATGTACGCCGTGTACAACAAGTGGCGGAATCGCCCGTCATACACCGACGATCAAACCTTACGCGGCTGACGGTGGTTATATTAACGCGAATCATGCCGCCATGCAAGTGATTTCGGCCATGTATACAATACACATGCCCCCTCTCCCGCGTACGCCAAAAAAAATCGGCTTCACCGCTCAAAAACGGTGAAGCCGATTGGTATTTGATTGCTTGGGGAATAGCGTTTCCTTAATCTTCATGCGTTGCCGTTTATCGAGAATCTCCAAAAATTCATCCTTTCCCGTCTTTTTCCCCGCCCTCGGCGCGGAGAAAGACGATGGATAATCAATTTCAGAGATGCCCCATCGTGCCGACGACAACCAAAACAACGGACTGCAACGACAGGTTCCTTATATCGCCGCTATGGTAATGCCGTTATTGTCGGCCAGAGCCAATACCTTTTCACGGTCAACAAGCAGTGTCGCTCCGGCCTCGATTGCCAATACGGCGGCGCCCACTTCAATCATGGAGCGAATGGTTTCCTCGCCGACGGTCGGCACATCAAAACGATTGTCCTGCGCCGGTTTGGCAACCTTCACCACCGTGGCGCCGTCTTTGGCCAACGCCCCGCCGCGTTTTATGCAAGCGTCGGTGCCTTCGATGGCTTCAAGTGCCATCACCGCCAAATCTTTAACGACAACCGTCTGACCGACATCAAGCCGTCCCAATTCCTTGGCCATTTTGTAACCAAGCTCCATATCGGCTCGCTCGCTGTCAGTCGGTTTCCGTTTGGTAAGTACGCCTTTTGCAGGCATAAGCGCCTTTATGAGTGCTGTTTGATCTGCCGCCGCGATTCCTTCCTTAGCCAATTCCTTGACGAAGGCAAGCATAATCGTATCGTCGCTGCGATCGGGCAAATTCATGATGATGCCGAGCATCCGCGCATCCGGCTGTACTTTGCCGTTAAACAGCAATTCTTTAGTGACCTTGCCGATCATCGTGACTTTTTTTATGTCGTTTTCCTTTAGGTAAGCAATTAACCGGTCAAGTTGGCCGATGCTTATCGCCGCGTAATGAGGGGCAACTTCCTTTAGCGCTTCTTCCGTCTCCGCCAACAAAGCGATGGCATAAAGATCAATGTTCAGGTCTTTGGCGGCGCGGGCACATTCGATCGGGAGATGTCCCGCACCGGCCAACAAGCCTATTTTTTCCATATATATGTTGGTCTCCTTCGTCGGATTTATTTGCCAGAAGTGTTCCGTCATTTTTTAGTCGTTGCCTTCGCGCCGTTCGCGGCAAATGCCACGTTCGGCATTGCGCAGGAAACGTAAAAAATGTTCCACTTCGTCGCAGGAATCAACTTCTTGTTCAATTACGGAAATGGCTTCCGTCAAAGTCAATCCCGAACGATAAAGAATCTTATAAGCTTTTTTTATGTTGCGCCGCGACTCCAACGGTATGCCGGCGCGTGATATGCCTACGCTGTTAAGCCCCACAACCTTGGCGGGGTGTCCGTCAACGATGGTGTACGGCACAACGTCTTGCACCAACTTGCTCATGCCGCCCACCATGGAATTCCTGCCGATTTTGACAAACTGGTGGACGCCGGCCATGCCGCCGATAACGGCGCGGTCTTCAACTATCGCGTGACCGGCCAGGCTCGCCAAATTGCTCATGATGACATGGTTGCCGATGACACAATTATGTGCCACATGCGTCAGCGCCATGAGCAAGCAATCATTGCCTATTTTTGTCTCTTCGCCCTCGCCGGTGGCGCGGTGAATGGTAACGCCCTCGCGAATCGTCGTGCGGTCGCCGATAATCGTATAACTGCGTTCGCCCTTAAATTTCAAATCCTGCGGCACCTCACCTACCGATGCCCCTTGAAAAATGTGACATTCCTTGCCGATGCTGGTGGGCCCTTTTATCACCGCATGAGGTCCGATTACGGTTCCGTCCCCTATTTCAACCTCATCGTCGATTACCGCGTAGGCTCCGATTTCCACGTCTTTGCCGATGTAGGCTTTAGGGGAAATCTGAGCCGTGGGGTGTATATAAACCGCCGACGTCTGGACAGCCTTATTCAAATTTATCATCTCCCGGATCCGCTTTTTACGGACACAAGTTTTCATGTAAATTTCAGTTTTCTGCTTTTACAATCCCATGTACCTTGTCGAAAATCGCCCTTCGTTATCGGTGATTTTGCCGGGTTTTAGACGATTAAAAGCGATTAAACGGAAATTTCATATCATTGTAATTTATTTTAATAAATTATTGGGGCTTTTCAGGGCAAATTTGAAATCGGCCGATGATACCAGCTGATCCTCGACATAGCCGTCGGCGTGCAACAGGCCGAAATCACCCCGCACGCGCACCAGATTGGCATGAGTCACGACTTGATCGCCGGGGACTACGGGACGTTTGAATTTTACATTTTCCATGCCGCCGAAAAGCGCTATCTTTCCGCGGTGTTCTTCGGGATAAAGCATGGCTACGCCGCCGACCTGCGCCATTGCCTCCAAAAGCAAGACGCCGGGCATAATGGGATTGCCCGGGAAATGACCGGCAAAGAACGGCTCCATCATAGTGACATTCTTGATGCCAACGGCACTCTTGAACGGCTCAAGTTCGATAATGCGATCCACCAACAGCATCGGCGGACGGTGGGGCAGAATCTTTTGAATTTCATTTATATCGAGTATCATATACCTCGCTCCTTTAAGATAATAGGTTGGCGCAATGTTTGTACGCCGACCGGCTACCAATCATTTTTTCAATCGGCGGCACATTCTTCGTCAAGAATCTTGGCAAGCCGCGTATTTAAGGCGTGACCTGCGGCGGCGGCGATGATGTGTCCGCGGACGATACCGGCAAGTCGCAAATCGCCTATGGCGTCCAAAATTTTGTGGCGCACCAATTCGTCGGTAAACCGCAATTCGTTTAGCCAACGTTCGTCATTGTAGACAATGACGTTCTCCAAAGTGCCGCCTAAGCCCAATCCCGCCGCCCGCAACGCTTCGACTTCTTTTTCGTAGGCGATGGTTCGCGCCGGAGCAATATCCTGTTCGTAAGTCGCTTCGTTTACGACGAAATCACCATATTGTATGCTGACCATGGGATGAGGATTCACCGATGTGAAGCTTATGCGCAATTCATCGGCCGGCAGGGCAATGATGAATCGACCGGTCGGAGGATCGTCAACGCGGTAAATTTTATCGACGATTTTTTCATGGCGCAGACTCGCCAGTTGCCTTTTCCCGCAGTCCTTCAACAAACGGAAAAAAACGGCGGCGCTGCCGTCAGTAACCGGCGGCTCTTCGGCATCCATTTCGATGGTGCAATGGTCGATTGCAAGAGCGGCCAACGCGCTCATCAAATGTTCTATTGTAAAAACTTTTGCGCCGTTTTCTTCAATGGTCGTCGCACGCATGGTGGAGGAAACGTTTTTCGCCGTTGCGTGTAAGCGCGGTTTCCCGGGCAAATCCGTGCGTACAAACACAATGCCGTCGTTTTCGGCGGGGCAAAGTCGCATATTTACGGTTTTTCCCGAATGTAAACCGATGCCTTCGATGGTTACGGTCTTAGCCAATGTTGTTTCGTATGCTTTCCGCAAGAATATCACTCCCCGCCGCCATTTTACAAGAATATGCGTCGTTTGGCAATAGGCGGAAATGTGTATTTCGGCAACAAAAAAAACGCCGCCACAGCGACGTTAGATTAGCATAATGGTGGGCAGGGATGGATTCGAACCATCGTAGCCTACGGCGACGGATTTACAGTCCGTTCCCTTTAACCACTCGGGCACCTACCC
>CAJORE010000254.1 GCA_905236595.1 uncultured Selenomonadaceae bacterium
CGGTTTTGCCGCCGGAGCAGGTGCGGGGGGAGCGGCGGATGCGTTAAGATCGACGACTTCCAAAACAACTTTTTCCACTTCGGAAATAGCGTTTAAGGCATCTTCGATGATTTTCTCTTCGGCGCTCGTTACGACCAAGACGTCGAAACTGCGTTCAAATTTCTCCTGTTCCAAATCTTCGGCGGGAGGGACGGACTTTATCACGTCGCCCAACTCGTCGAGAGCATTCATGACCATATACGACCGCGCCGATTTCAAAAGGCACGTTTCCGACAAAGAAACGGTGATATGCACACCGCGCAAACCGCTTTCTTGAGCTTGCTTAATCATTTCCTTGTCGCTGTCGTTCAACACAAAGCCGGAACCGTCGGCGGAGGCTTCGGACGCTGCCGCTGCTTCTGCCGGAGCGGCGGGCGCTGCCGCCGGAGCTTCCGCCGGAGCCGATTCGCCCTTTAATATGGCGCTTAATTTTGCCACCAAGTCGGATACGTCGATTAAATCCTCCGGATCGCCGTTGGCTACGTTGTCGATCATCTGCTCCAAAGAATCCAAGCATTTGAACAAAACATCAATGATTTCTTCGGTGATTTTTAATTGCTCTTTGCGCAGAAGATCGAGAACATCCTCCATTTCGTGCGTAAGCTCGGCGATTTTGTTGTAGCCCATTGTCGCCGACATACCCTTTAAGGTATGAGCGTTGCGGAAAATATCGTTCAGGACGGACAAATCCTCCATGTTGTCCTCAAGGCGCAACAGACCTTCGTTCAATTCTTGCAAATGTTCGTGGGATTCATCCAGGAACATATCCATATACTGATTGGTTTCCATGCGTATTCCCCCTATTTCCTGCTATTTTCTCACTGCGGCGACAATGGCGTTCGCTATGTCTTGCAGGGGCTGTACCTCATCGGCAAGACCGGCATCAACCACAGCCTTCGGCATACCATAAACGACCGAAGTGGCTTCGTTTTGGGCGATGCTGTATCCGCCGTGCTGTTTTATCTTTTTCATGCCGTCGCAACCGTCATTGCCCATGCCGGTCATAATGACGGCGACAATGTCGTTGCCAAAGGCGGCGGCAGAATCAAACATTACGTTTGCCGCCGGACGATGATTACCTACC
Source organism: uncultured Selenomonadaceae bacterium (assembly GCA_905236595.1). Classification (GTDB taxonomy): domain Bacteria; phylum Bacillota; class Negativicutes; order Selenomonadales; family Selenomonadaceae; genus CAJORE01. The sequence continues at coordinate 1,124 of CAJORE010000254.1, forward strand.
GGCGGTTCTTGAGTCAAAACAATTTTTCGTTGTTGACCGTCAACTTTTATTCGCAAGTGGTAGTTACCGGGAGCGATGTACACATGTCCCGGCTCTATAATATCGTCGTTTTCGGCTTCCTTCACCGAAACGGCGGAAATTGTATCAAGCCTGTCGGCCAAGGTCTTTGTGAAACCTGCCGGCATATGCTGCACCACCGTCACACCGCAGGGCAAATTGCCCGGCAAACGGGTGATTACCGCTTGCAAGGCCTGCGGCCCTCCCGTAGATGTGCCGATGACGACGAGTTTTTTCCCCGTGGGCTTGCTTGGCAACGGTGATTGAACGGGATTGGCACGAGCGCCGACGGGCAACGTTGACTTGCCGGTGGCTTTCAAAAGCGGTGAGGCAAAGCGCGAAAGCCCCGAAGGGGATAATGTCGGCTTTTTGGCCGACATAGGTTGCGGCGCTGTCGGCGAAACGACGGTACCCGGAACTATGCGGCGCACCTTGGCGGAGGCAACGACGCGGCTTTTGGACAAAATCTCGTCGGCAATACTGTCGATACGCGAAATGGCACCGCCATCTTTGCTTATGAAATCCACCGCTCCCAATGCCAAGGCGCGTATGGTGGCTTCCGTTCCTCTTTGTGTCAGGCTGCTTACCATCAGCGTAGGCGTCGGGAATTTATCCATTATGACCGCCAAGGCGTTCAGCCCGTCCATAACCGGCATATTTACGTCCAAGGTCAGCAAATCGGGTTTTAATTCCTGCGTTTTGGCGATGGCCTCCTTGCCGTTTATCGCAGTACCGACCACGGTAAAATCGTCCTGCTTGTTAAAAAGATCTGATAAGACCCGCCGCATGAACACGGAATCGTCCGCGATAAGCACGCGAATCATCCTTGAAGCCCCCTCGTCTTTTTTCCGTGGCAACCGTCAATACCCACCATGGTTTACCGATAACACGGTAAACGGCTCAATATTTTGCATTTATTGCAAGAGCGGTTGCCATCGGTTATTGGCATTCACGTCAAACGGTTTCGATACCTTTGGCAATGTTGCGCCGTTGGACATAGAACAGGTAACGCACAATCTTATTCATGACCTGTCGCGACAGATGTTCCATGTGCGTGCCGACGTGATACACATCGCCGTCGCGTCGTTCAAATTTTGTGGAATGAATGACACGCCCCATAACTTTCACCGTGCCGACGTCGGGTATATCATAGAGTTCGAGAGCGACTTGCGTATCAACGGGTAAGGGTTCATTCATGAGAAAACACACGCCGTTCCCGCTCAAGTCTATGGTATAAGTCATCGTAGGTTCGCCGATACTGCCGTCGTCACCGATGATACTGACCGCAACGTTTTTGGTTACGCGCACACGCACAAATTCACGGTTTTGGTGTTTTTCCACGCGATCCGGCTTGTCAATATGCCAGACCGGCAAAAAACCGTCCTGCAACGATTTTTCACGAAAAATCGTAAGGAACTGGTAGCGGCACTTGTCACCGACTGCTAAGGCGTACACATAAGTCCCCCGCATCGGTATCACCGGGACGCGTTTCTTATTGAAAGGCATGGCGACAACGATGCCTTTATCCGTAATGTCCTCGATACGGCTTATATATTTTTCATCGTCGTTATCCAAATAAAATTCCACGCGCTGACCGATGCGTAAAACTCGATCCGCTTGTACTAATTCGCCCGCCATTACAAAATTTCCTCCATTATCTTCGTGAAAAATTAAAAATTTGTTGCAAAAAACCGCGCCAGCCTCGTTTTACTTCCATTTTGCTTCCCGTCAACAACCCGTCAGCCATTGCCGAAACGCAACGCGAGGCGGATGAACCGGGCTTGGTTGCCAAAAAAGGCTTTTGTTTCCTTACCGATTCTGCAACATAACGGTCGTCGTATATATAACCCAAACAGTCGACGGGCATATTCAAAAATTTTTCGGCGGTTTGACGAAGTTTATCGGTGACTTCGCGGCTCTCACGTTCGTCGTAAACGCGATTGACAACCAAACGAATATTGCGGTGTTCGGCGTACATACTGTATGCTTTCATAACGGCGTAAGCGTCGGTCAATGAAGTCGGCTCCGGTGTGGTGACCAACAACACTTCGTCGGCAGCGGTAATAAAATCCATAACAATCTTGCCGATGCCCGCACCGGTATCAATGAGAACTATATCGGCGATTTGTCCGCAACCGGATAACTTTTGCATGAGCCGTTGACGTTCCTCAAAGCTGAAATCTTGGGCTTTTTCTATGCCGGAGCCGCCCGATATGTACTTTACGCCGAAAGGACCTTCGATTAGAACATCTTTAAGTTCAATGCCGTCGTCAAGCAAATTAAGCAAATGTTTACGGGACATACTGCCCAAAACAACATCCACGTTTGCCATGCCAAGGTCGGCATCTATTATAAGCACGCGTTTGCCGGCTTGGCACAAAGCAATGGCAAGGTTTACGGTCAAATTTGTTTTGCCGACGCCGCCTTTGCCGCTGGTTATGGCGATTACTCGTGTGCGCTTGTCTTCCTCGGCCGCTTTTTTCGACAGTTTTACTTCGCCCGTTCCTTGCACCATTTGTCGCAACTTGGCCGCTTGATCTTCCATGATCTTATTCCCTCAACAATAAATCGGTCAATGCTTCGGCACTTGCCGGCATTATATCGTCGGGTACGTTTTGCCCGTGGGCAAGATAGGACAGGGCAATATCTTTGCCGCACAGCATATTCATTATGATCCCCAAACTGCGTGTTTCATCAGCCTTGGTGAAAATAAGGCGCGTCGGTTCGCAAACAGCAAACTTTTCCATTATGTCCGAAGCATCACGGCTTTTGGTAGTGGC
>CAJORE010000255.1 GCA_905236595.1 uncultured Selenomonadaceae bacterium
GCGCCGCGTCGACCACCCCGACGTTGTTTACAAGAACAAACGCGCCAAATATCGCGCCGTCACGTCGCAGGTTGAGCAAGTACACGCCAAGGGTCAGCCCGTCCTTATCGGCACAACCTCCATTACCCAGTCGGAAGAATTGTCGGCCATTTTAATCAAACGCGGCGTCCCCCACAGCGTATTAAACGCCAAATTCCACGAAAAGGAAGCGGAAATCGTCGCGGGCGCGGGGCAACGGGGCGCAGTGACGATAGCCACCAACATGGCAGGGCGCGGCACGGACATAAAACTTGGCGAAGGCGTCGAAGAATTGGGCGGCTTGTTCATAATCGGCACGGAGCGGCACGAATCGCGGCGCATCGACAATCAGTTGCGCGGACGAAGCGGACGCCAGGGCGACCCCGGCGAATCACGGTTCTATCTTTCCCTTGAGGACGATTTGTTGCGGCTGTTTGCGGCGGACAATATCGCAGCCATGATGGATCGTTTGGGCATGGAAGAGGACGAACCCATTGAACACAAGCTTATCACCCGCTCCATTGAACACGCCCAGAAGAAAGTCGAAGCGCGCAACTTTGACATAAGAAAGCACGTTTTGGAATACGACGATGTGATGAACCAACAGCGCGAGGTCATGTACGGCGAACGCAAAAAGATTTTGTCCGGCGTAAAGCTGCGCGAAAATATCATGGGCATGGTCAAGCACATCATCAAAGTCGAAATGAACCAATACGCCAACGAAAAACTGTACCCCGAAGAATGGACGCTTGCGGGGCTTATCGAGGACGCCGAAAAGATTTACGCGCCCGTCGGACGGCTGAAACTTGACGAATTAAACGCCATGAGCCGCGACGATTTGAAAGAAACCCTCGAAAATTTGGCGGAAGAGGGCTATCGCACCCGCGAATTGCTCTTCGGCGAAGAAAGTATGCGCGAGTTGGAAAAAGTCGTCATGTTGCGCGTTGTGGACAATAAGTGGATGGAGCATCTCGATCACATGGATATGTTGCGCGAAGGCATAAACCTGCGGGCTTACGGCCAGCGCAACCCTCTCGTCGAATACAAAATCGAAGCCTTGGATATGTTTGAAGAGATGGAATCGGCCATTCAGGACGAAATAGCTTCCCTCATGTATCATGTGAGCATCATCACGCCGATAACGAATACCGTTGACAACGAGCAAAACGCCGTCCCCGCCGAAGCGACGGAGGCGCAAAAGCAAGCGGCAATAAACAAACAAAAAGCGCAACTGCAGGATCATTTGCAAAATGCCCGGATAACCCACGGCGGCGAAAGCAGTCCCGCCGAAGCGAGAAAATCCGCCAAAAACGACGGCAAAAAGGTCGGCCGCAATGATCCGTGTCCCTGCGGCAGCGGCAAAAAATACAAGAATTGTTGCGGTAAAAAATAGATCGCCTTCCGTATCCCAACAAAAAAACCCCCGTTGAGGGGGTTTTTTGTTGGCAACCGAATCATTATTCAGCGAAGAAACACCACATTTAATTTGTCCAAGAAGCCCGTGGCTTGATTCTCAAGCAAAACGCGATTGGCATCTTCAACGGTAATAAAGGGCGTGGAACCAAAATCGTCAAGCTTTACCGCGTGAACAACGAGGGGATTTTCCCCGACTCTTGAAACACCGGCCAAGGTCGGATCCTTGGTGTAAGAACACATGCCCTTTTCCGTTACGAGGTCATAATCAAGGTTTGACACACCGTAGATGCCGTCATTCGCCGTGTTGCGAATAACCGCGCTCATAACGGGTTTCAAGTCTTTCTCAAGCCCTCGGCAATCGACGACCAAACTGCTGAAGTTGCCCACCGGTTTTTCGTTGCTTACATCGTAATAAGGCGCCTCGGGCGCAGTAGTTTGCACCGGGTTTTCATAAGGTTGAAGGGTGCTGTCCGTCGTCGGCGATGTCACTTTGTCCGGCGAATTGTCCTCATAGGGATAATAACTGCCGGAATCACCGTAGGGATCGACATAAGCCTCGCCGGTGTAAGGATCGCTGTAGGGCGCCTCATACATCGGTTGGCGGTAATAGGAATCGGCGGAACTTCTGCTTGACGGGTGCGAAGGACGGGCATCCGTCGGTTCGGCCGCTTTGACATCACTCGTTATCGTGGTGGTGACGGTTTTGGTGACGGTGACCGTCACTTTGTTGACGGGAGCAGCGGGTTTTACGGGGCGAAGGGCAGGGAACGGCTGCCGCGTCACCGTGCGTGGCAAAACGGCTTTGGCCAAAGAATTTTCGCCGAACATGGGCAGAGCCATGACCACGGTACAGTTGCCGTATTCGTCGAATGTGCGGCTCACCTCTTTGGCGCCCTTTATGACGCCGCTCACCGTCGCTTGCGCCACATCGCCGTTCAAAATGGCATTTTTAACGGTTACATCCGAATGAATGGTGACGCCATTCACCATCTCCACCAAATTACGTTCGGCAAGAACCTTTGCCGCCGTTTCGGCTTGCTTCTTCTTGATAACGGGGTTCGGCGCATCATCCTTGCCCGCCGCCGTACCTTCGGCGATTATCGTATTGGTTCCCCAATCAATTCGCCCAAGACCGGCTATGACGTCGCCGTCATAAGCGGCGGCAAAGGCGCAACTTGCCGAAACCGCCACCGCCGTCACACCGGCGGCAAACGCCGTGAAAAGTTTTTTCAGGCTTTTCATGTCAATATCCCTCTCTTACCCGATACGCTGGCGAAGCTGGCGCTGACGCTCTTCCTCGTCGCGCTTTTCCTTCGCCTTTTGCATGGCATAGCGAGCATCGTCTTTTTTGGCCAAAACCACATCATGTTGCGGGAAAACAGCCAAAACTTTATCGTATTGTTCGATGGCTTGGGTGTAATTCTTCCCGGCAAAATAACTGTCGCCGACGCCGACAATGGCGTCTATGTACAAAGGTTCAATTTCCAATGCCTTTTGGAACTGATTACGCGCACTGCCGTAGTCGCCGTAGCCGTTTCTGGTTCCGCCCCATTTTAAGTAGCTGACGCCGCGGAAATAATAAAACGACGGATTATCCGGCTCCAACATGAGCGCCGCTTTGTAATCCTTCTCCGCGTCGTAGAATTTGCCCATATCCGTAAGGCACAAAGCGCGCAACAAATACGCTTCCGAAACCTTGTCGTTCACGCCGATGACCTTGTCCAAAAGCGCCTTGGCCAGTCCGTAGTCCTCGCCCGTCACCGTCAGATAGCGGGCTTTTTGCATATCCTCGAATATGTTCACGTCAACGACTTTTTTTGCAATATAAAAAATGTGCCCATGCGGTTGGCGCAAGTCGCTTTGTCGGTTCTCTTGCCGTTCAACAGCCGGGGCATCATCATACTGTGCCGCACAAAGGGTCGGCATTGTCGGTGCCAAAAACACCGACAATGCCGACGCGGCGGCGATGGCCAAGAACTTTTTCATTCGCTTCACCTCGCCGCGTCACGTTTTAGCGATCGCGCACAAAGACAACATTCGTCGCATCAAGGAAATGGGTGCGCTCGTTCTCCACCAAAATGCGGTTCGCATCCGCCGTGGAAACAATCGCGCTGAACTGCTTGTCAACGCCGACGGCTTTGATAATCAAAGGATTGCTGCCGGTGCGGGCAACGTTGACCGTATCGTAAGCGTAGCCGACCATACCGTTGGCGATGACTTTGTCGATGTCAAGGTTTTTGTAACCGTAAATCGGCTGACGCTGATCGTTCATAATAATGGCGCTCATGCCGGGTTTAAGACCCAAGCCGCGGCAATCGATGATAACGCCGGTGAAGTTGCCGAAAGCCTTGCCTTGGGGCGTGTTCTCGGCATAAGTCGGCACATCGGGAAGCGTTACGGGCGCGGCGGGAACCACATTCGGCACGGGAGCGGGGAAGCTCTCTTTTTGCGCCGGTTGCGGCAGTTTCGGCAACACGGCGGAAGCGGCACTCGTTACGCCAAAAATGGGAACGCCCATGGTAATGGTGCAGTTGTTGTATTCGTCGTATTCGACTTTAAGTTCGCGAGCGCCTTTGACCATGCCGCTGACGCTGGCTTTAATGGCGTCGGTGTCAAGAACCGAATCGCTGACGGCCGTCAAGGACTCGATGGCAACGCCGTTAATCGTCTCCGCCAAATTACGCAAGGCTACGACGCGAGCGGCGACTTTCGCCTGCGAACGCTTAATGCCGGGATTCGGCGCGGTAGCTTTGCCGGCGCCGGTGCCGGTGGCGATAACGAGGTTCTGATCCCAATTAAATTCTCCCTCTTCGCCGGCGGCGAATACGCTGGTCATGCTAAAGACCATAATCGCCATTA
>CAJORE010000256.1 GCA_905236595.1 uncultured Selenomonadaceae bacterium
AATAAAAAAAGCAACCAAAGTAAAAAGGAGAAAAAAGCCGCGCAATAAAATTAAGCCACAAACCAAAACCACAACGAAAAACTTAAATTTTATTTCCTCCCGCCACCTAAGCGAGAATTTTTTCCCCCGCTATTGCAATAGATGCCAAAGTGTGATAAACTCAGCAGGCGTTATTCAGAAACGAGGTGTATATAGTGAAGGAAGGCATTCATCCCGAATATTACGAAGCGAAAGTAACCTGCGGTTGCGGCAATACTTTTACCACCGGATCCGTAAAAAAGGAACTTCGTGTTGACGTTTGCTCCAAATGTCATCCGTTTTTCACCGGTCGGCAGCGCGATGTTCAGGCGGGCGGTCGCATTGAAAAGTTCAACAAGCGTTACGGCAAGTGATTTCCGATAAAGCAGGACGGTCTTTGGCGAAGTTACTCGTCACAGGTCGCCCTGTTTTTGTTTATATAAGGAGCATATCTTTTGAACGAACAACGCTTGACCGTCGGCGGACAAGCCGTAATCGAAGGCGTTATGATGAAAAATCAAACCCACGTTGCCACGGCTGTTCGCGATAAATCCGGCAATATCGCCGTCGACGTAAAGCCGATAAATTCTTTAAGCGACCGTTTTCCCATCCTGAAAAAGCCTTTTTTGCGCGGCTCGGTGGTGTTGGCCGAATCGCTTGTTTTAGGCATAAAGGCTCTGTCATATTCGGCGAAAATCGCCGGCGAAGAAGATGATGAAATTACCGACAAGGAAATGGCGCTCACTATAATGTTGGCCTTTGTTCTTGCCGCCGTACTGTTCGTGGCGATACCCACGGGAGCGGCAAAATATTTGGCCGTCGTTACCGACGATCCCTTTTGGCTGAATTTGGCGGAAGGCGCCTTACGGCTAATCATATTCTTGAGCTACTTGGCGGTTATTTCCACGATGAACGACATCCACCGCGTCTTTCAATATCACGGTGCGGAACACAAAACCATTCATTGCTACGAAAACGGAAAACCGTTGACCGTCGAAAACGTGCAAAAATGCGGCCGTCTCCACCCGCGTTGCGGCACGGCGTTTCTTCTTATAGTAATGCTGGTGTCGATTGTCGTCTTTGCCTTCTTGGGCTGGCCGAGTCTATGGGAACGTATCGCAAGTCGCATCGTGCTGTTGCCCGTAATTGCCGGGATAGCTTACGAAATCATTCGGCTTGGCGGCAGTAACGCCGCCAACCCCGTTCTTCGAGCGGCAATTTTACCCGGATTATGGTTGCAATATCTGACAACCCGCGAACCGGACGATTCAATGATTGAAGTTGCCATTGAATCATTAAAGGCGGTATTGCCGCCGACCGAATATGCGATTGAAGATGTGGCGCACCGCGGTACCGGCGTGTTGCCGAATTTGAGCATCCATGAAGCGGGGGCGGCATGAGGCGACACAACAATGATGATTAACGAAAACTTGATGGCAAAATTAGCCGTCCTGCGCGATAAATACCGCGAATTGGAAAATCGCTTGAGCGATCCGGCCGCAATGCAAAACATGATAACATGGCAAAAATTAAGCCGCGAACATTCCTCGCTCCAACCGATTGCCCGCAAAATCGACGAATACGACAAGATTTGCGCCGAACTGCGGGACAACGAGGAATTAAGCGCCCAGAGTGATGCCGAAATGAAAAAACTCATTGCCGACACAACCAACGAGCTTCTGTTCCGCAAGGGCGAATTGGAAAAAGAAATGCCGCTGTGGCTTTTGCCGAAAGACAAAAACGACGACAAAAACGTAATCATGGAAATTCGCGGCGGCGTTGGCGGCGAGGAAGCGGCTCTTTTCGCCGGCGACCTCTTTCGTATGTATTCTCGCTATGCGGCGCGTTCCGGTTGGAAAACGGAACTGCTGTCGGCAAACGCGACGGAAATCGGCGGGTTTAAGGAAGTGTCGTTTATCATCGAAGGAGCGGGCGCATACAGTCGATTAAAATTTGAAAGCGGCGCCCATCGCGTGCAACGCATCCCGGTGACGGAATCGGGAGGCCGGATTCACACGTCGGCGGTAACGGTGGCGGTATTGCCGGAAGCGGACGAAATAGACATCCATATTGATCCGGGCGATTTGCGCATTGATACTTATTGTGCCGGCGGTGCCGGCGGGCAATATGTGAACCGCACCGAAACGGCAATAAGGATAACCCATTTGCCGACGGGAATCGTCGCTCAATGCCAAGACGAGAAATCTCAACTGAAGAATAAAGAAAAGGCGATGAAAGTTCTGCTGGCTCGCGTAAACGATAAAGCGCAACAGGAACAACAAGCGCAAGTTGCCGCCGACCGCAAAAATCAGGTCGGTTCCGGCGACAGAAGCGAACGCATAAGAACGTACAACTTCCCCCAAGGTCGCGTCACCGATCACCGAGTAGGGCTTACTCTGCACAAGTTGTCAGCGGTTTTGGACGGAGACTTGGACGACATAATAAATGAGTTGCAAGCCGCCGAAAGAGCCGAGCGCCTTAAACAAATTTGATATGTGGACAATAGGCAGCGTCCTAAAATGGACACAAGATTATTTCGAGAAAAAGGGCATCGATACGCCCCGGCTTGATGCCGAAGTATTGTTGGCCGATGTTTTGGGTTGCGAACGCATATATCTGTATGTGAATTTTGACAAACCGCTTGAAAAAGACGAACTCGCGCGTTATCGCAAAATGGTGGAGAAACGCGCCCGGCGCTTCTCCGTGGCGCATATTATCGGCAAAAAAGAATTTATGGGGCTGACCTTCAAGGTAACCGAGGCAACCCTCGTGCCGCGTCCCGACACGGAAATTTTAGTCGGTGCGGCGGCCGAACGGCTGAAAAAAATCGGCAATGCGCCGCATATTGCCGACATCGGCACGGGAACGGGAGCAATCGGCCTTTCGCTGTGCCGGTTGATGAGCGAAGTGACAGCGGTGCTTACCGACATATCGGACGCGGCTTTGGCCGTGGCCGAGGAAAATGCCGCCAACCTGAACGTTGCCGACAAATGCCGATTTTTTCTCGGTGATTTGACGGCACCGCTTGCCGGGCAAAATTTTACGGCGATTATAGCCAATCCGCCCTACATCGCGGACGAACAATTATCGGGCATCGCCCCCGAGGTACAACGTGAACCGATAACCGCTCTTGCCGGCGGAAAAGACGGCCTCGATTTTTATCGGCGTTTGGCAAATGACGCACCGCCGCTTATAACGCCGGGCGGATTTATGGCGGTGGAAGTAGGCATTGGCGAAGCCGCAAGCGTTGCCGAATTGTTCACAGCGGCATCAAACATGGAAAAGACTGCGGAAATTATCAAGGATCTTGCCGGAATTGAACGCGTGGTAATTGCATGGAAACAACAATAGTCAAAATTGACGAAATCCGACGCCGACAAAAAGAAATAGCCGCCGCCGGACTAATGTTAAGAAACGGCGAACTTGTGGCACTTCCCACCGAAACGGTGTATGGACTTGCCGCCGCCGGTTTTTCCGCCGTTGCTTGCCGAAAACTCTACGAAGCAAAAAATCGTCCTTTCGATAAACCGATTTCTTTGTTGATTGCCGACTTGGCGGATTTGTCCTTGGTTGCGGCAGAATTATCACCCGACGCGCAAATTTTGGCGGAAAAATTCATGCCCGGCCCCATTACCCTTGTTGTAAAGAAAACGCCGCAAATTCCCGATATTATAACCGCCGACAAAGATACCGTCGGCGTAAGACTGCCCGATTGCCACATAACCCGGGCAATCATCAGGGCGGCAAAAGTTCCGCTGGCAACGACCAGCGCAAACTTGACCGGCAACGATCCGCCCGTTGATGCGGTCGGTGTGCTTCACGAATTGGCGGGAAGGATTCCCTTGGTTATCGACGGCGGAAGAACGC
>CAJORE010000257.1 GCA_905236595.1 uncultured Selenomonadaceae bacterium
CAATATCCGCTTTTTGTTCCTTGCTCATCAGCCGCGCCCCCACAAAAGGCGGATTGCCGATGATATAGCGGCATTTTCCGAAGTTCTTCAAGTCGGCAATCGCCAAGCCACAGACAATAGCGCGGTTTGCGGTTGATAAATTCCTGTGCGCCGTACCACGGCTTGAAATATTTTGCCGCAAGCGGTTCTTTTTTTACAAAATCGTCCCGTTCTTCTTTTGTGAAAAGATAATTGCCGTCGTCAATCGGTTGATTTCCCATGCCAATTTCCGGCACGTCGCACAGCGGTTTGCTTCGGCTCTCCACAAACACATTTTCCGCGTCGAGCAAATAGGCGTTGATGTTCTTTGCCATTGTCACCTGTTCGCCGGAATAAAGCCGCTTGGGTTCGGCGTTGGCAAACCTGCTGAAGCCGACAATGACGCAATGGACGTGGGCTTTGCTGTTGCTTTCGCTGTCCCAGCGAAACGTGCGGTGGGCAAAATCTATATGCACTCCCTCCGCAAAAAGAGGTTCCCAAAGCGTCGCCACGGAGTCGCCTTGGTTAATGGAATTGGTGGAAACCAAAGCCGCACGAATTTGCGACCCTTCGATAAAATCAGCGGCTTTTTTGTACCAGCAGGAAACATAATCAAGGTTGCCCCGATTTTTCCACCCGGCAAAAATTTCTTCAATATCCGCTTTTTGTTCCTTGCTCATCAGCCGCGCCCCCACAAAAGGCGGATTGCCGATGATATAGCGGCATTTTTCCTTCGGTATCACATCGTTCCAGTTAAGCCGCAGGGCGTTCCCCTCCGCGATGTTGGCATAGCTTTTGAGGGGCAAAAAATTCAGCTCCGTGCGGACGATGTTTTCCGTTTCCTGCAGGGCTTGGCTCTCGGCAATCCACAGCGCCGTTTTGGCGACGGTTACGGCAAAGTCGTTTATTTCGATGCCGTAAAATTGGCCGATGTTCACTTTAATGGGGCTGTGGTCGCCGCCGAAGTTAAAGGCCATTTCCCCGTTTTGCAATTCGCCGATGACCTCGTTTTCCAAACGCCTGAGCGACAGGAATGATTCCGTCAAAAAGTTGCCGCTGCCCGCCGAGGGATCAAGCCACAAGGGTTGAGCCAATTTGTCTTGGAAGGCCGCCAGTTTTTTGCGCCATTCGGCCAAGGCGTTTTTTGTTTTGGGTTTGGCCGCTTTAAGCTTGGCAAACTCCGCTTTGAAATCGTCAAGAAACAGCGGGTCGATAACCTTGTGAATGTTTTCGATGCTGGTATAGTGCATACCGCCGGCGCGGCGGGTGGCGGGATTCATTGTCGATTCAAAGACCGCGCCGAACACGGTGGGGGATATTTCGCTCCAATCGAATTGTTCGCTGGCTTGATGAATGATAAGATCCAAAATATCCGGCGTTAAGCGGGGAATTTCGATTTTTTCCCCGTCAAACAGGCCGCCGTTCACATAAGGAAAGGCCGCCAATTCGTCGTCCATGTAGGGGTCGCGCTCATTTACGGGAGTGTTCAGCACCTCAAACAAATCAATGAGGGCGCGGCGCACATTTTTCTCCCGGAAACCCTGCAAATATTCCCGGAACATATTTCGCTTGCCCAAAATTCCCGCCGATTCCGCATAGAGCAAAAACACCAAACGGACGCACAGTTTGTTGAGGCTTTTTTGCGATTCGGCGTTGGCGGGGTCGTTATATTCATTAAGCAATGCGTCGTAGATCCGCCCCACGATTTCCCCCGCTTCCTTGGACACCTTCGTTTCCCGTTCGATGTCCCGACTGCGGATATTGACGAGGAACCGCAACCGATAATATTCCGTGGGCAGATTCGCAAGCATGATTATTTGCGGGTCGGCGCCCGGGTGCTCCATGTCGTACACGCGAAATTCGGCGAAGTTGCAGGCGATAATATAGCGGGGACGCTTGGAATACGGCTGTTCGTCGGCGTAGCGTTTGGCTTGTTGGTAGGGCGTAAGCATGGTGCCGTCGGATTGTTTTATGGGTTTGGCCAGATCTTTGCCGACGCTCTTTTGTTCGATAATGACGTGGGTTTCCGGGATTCGGGCGTCGATGAAGGACACATGGTTCAGTTTCACTTTGTCCTCGAAGGTGATAAAGCCGAATGGCTCTTCGACGCCGAAAACTTCGTGCAACAGTTCCAACCAAAATGTTTGCGTGTGTTGTTTCTCGTCGCCAATGCCCTTCCATTTGGCGGCGAACGCTTTGGCCGCCGCTTTTTCTTCGGTTGTCGTCATGGTCAGCGCCTTTCTTTGGGTAAATTTTTCTTCGGTTTGTATTCGCCGCCCAAAGTGTTTTCCCCTGCCGCCGCCGCATCTTTCGCAGGCAGGGCGGCGCAAGGACGCGCCAACCTTAAACAAAAGCCGCCTCTTTATCGGAAGGCGGCTTTCCTTTAATGCGCCGTAACAAAGACAAAATCGGTTTTTCGCAATCAATTTTTTCGTTGGCGGGTGGCAGGAAAAATTTCATCTTTCGTCGAAATTTTCTTACA
>CAJORE010000258.1 GCA_905236595.1 uncultured Selenomonadaceae bacterium
AGAGACTCGAACTCTTGACCTGCGCATTACGAATGCGCTGCTCTACCAACTGAGCTAAGTTAGCGACGTCAACCGCAAGTGCAAACTCGCAACGATGCTCATTATACCGCAAAAAATTTTTTTGTCAAGCCCCTGCCAAAAAAAAATTGAACCATGGGGGCATATCAAGGAACTCACGGAAAATTGACAGGTCGGCAAGTTTATGCAATAATAGTGCAAAGAATTGCTTTTTAGGAGGATTATAATGAAAAAACAAATTTTCACGGTAGCAAAAATTTTCATTTTGACCCTTGTGTTGTCGTTGCGGGCGACAACCGTATCCTTTGCGGCGGACGGGGGATTCAGCGATGTTCCCGCCGACCATTGGGCGCATGATGCGGTTATGTATGTCGATTCCATGAACCTTGTTCATCACTATGACGGCAACACTTTTCTCGGTTCGCAAAACGCCACGCGCTACGATTTGGCGTATATGATGGGACGCATGGCGCAAATAGCTGAAGTAAAAGCCGACGACAACTTCCAAGGCTATGCCGATGTGCCGAAAGCCCATTGGTGCGCCCAATATGTCAATCTTGCCACCAACAATGCGGAAAAAGTCGAACTTATGTCCGGCTACGGCGACGGAACGTTTCGCGGCGACAAGGAAATAAATCGGTTCGATGTTGCTTTGGCTTTTGCCACATTCCTGCAAACCGAGCCAACGGGCAACAAACAATTTTTTACCGATATTCCCGCCGATCACTGGGCCTATAACGCCGTGACGGTTTTGGCGGAGAGAGGCCTTATGTCCGGCTATGGCGACGGGACGTTTCGCGGCGACAACAAAATAACCCGCTACGAAGTCGCGCTGTTATGCGCAAAACTGATTGCCCAGTAACAAACTTTTGACTTATCAACCAAGAAATGCGTCTTTACCGTCGGCAAAGGCGCATTTGCTGATTAAAAGAGGCGGTGATTCAATGAAAAAGCTATTGGTTTCGGCCTTAATTATTTTGGGTCTGGCGGTTTATTCGCCGGTGGACAGCATAAACAACACCTTGACGGGAGATTCCGGCAATTACGGCCTTAAAATTGCCGCCGCCAATGGAATCGACAACGACGGCATAACCGAAAAAATTCGGCGAACCTTAAACGACGGCACGGAATATTCCGTGTATCTTGCCTATCCGCAACAATCCGCCGACAGCTATGTTTATAACTCCCATGCCATGCGTTCGGCAAGCATGATTAAAGTTTTCATCATGGGCGCCGTCATGGAAAAAGCCCGCGACGGCGAACTTGACATTGCCGAAACAATCACACTGAAGGCGGCGGACAAAGTCGGCGGCGCCGGCATCTTGGCGGGCTACCCCGCCGGATCCGAACTGAGTTTGAAAGAAGCAATGCGCCTGATGATAACCGAAAGCGACAACACCGCCACCAATATCGTAATTGACCGCATCGGCATGGCGGCCGTCAACGATTACGCGGCGCGAAACGGCTACGACGATACGATTCTTAAGCGCAAAATGATAGATATGGCGGCGGTTCGCGCCGGACGCGAGAACCAATCTTCCGTGCGGGATTTGGGCGAGTTTTTCCGGCGGCTGTACCACCACGAATGTGTCAGCTACGATTACGACGAGATAATGCTTGAATTTTTGAAGGGGCAAACCGACAGGGATTGTTTTCCGGCGGCGTTGCCCAATCATACGATAGCCCACAAAACCGGCGCACTTATCGGGCTTTACGACGACGGCGGCATAATCTACAACGGCAATAACGATGCGATTCTCGTCATTATGACGGAAAATTATACAAGCGAGCGCACGGCTATAGAACACATGAAAGCTTTTGCGCGGGAAGCGGTGCAATGATTAAAATAATCGGTCTTTGCGTCGGTTTGACATTCGTGATCTTTGCGCCATTGGCGAAAGCCGCCTCACCGGCGATTGTCGATCGCCCGATTGCTTGGACGGAGTATCGCGAACGGCTTGCCGAAGAATATGCGCTGAAACATTACGGTTCGCGTCAAACGGAAATTGTCCCGCAAGCGGTGGTTATTCATTGGACGGCTTCTGATAACGGCGAATCCGTTTATAATTGGTTCAACCGTGAGGCCGCCAACGACGGCACATTGCAAGTGTCCTCGCAATTCATGGTGGAACGCGACGGCACCATTTACCGCTTCACGCCGGAAACAAAAATGAACCGCCATATCATCGGGTACAATCATTGCGCCGTGGGCATCGAAAATGTGGGAGGCGCAACCGGCAAAGAAGATCTCACCGACGCGCAACTTGCCGCCGATACGGAGCTTATCCGTTACCTAAAGCGCAAATACCCGTCAATACGGTATGTGTTCGGCCATTACCGGCAGACGGCGGCGCGGGCGAGCGGGCTTTATCGGGAACTCGTCCCGGGCTACGCTTCGCAAAAAATTGATCCGGGCGAAAAGTTTATGCAGGCTTTGCACGAAACACTAAAGGACGATGGCTTGATATTCTTTTGAAAAAACGTGTGTCGCCAAGGCCAAAAGCCTAACGACACACGTTTTTTTACGGTTAAGGAAACGCTACATAAATGAGTTCGTGCCATTGCCGAGGGATTTTTTCGGCAGACAAGGAATGACGACGAAGCGTAGTGGTGCT
>CAJORE010000259.1 GCA_905236595.1 uncultured Selenomonadaceae bacterium
CAAATACGCCAACGCCAAACCGAATCCCAAATGGACGGCCCGTTGCAACTGTGCATCCAACACGCCGAACATGGCGGTATATAATTGAAACACCGAAAAAGACACGGCTATGGCGGCAACGATTTTTTTCATAATACCGGTGTGCTCTTTGGTGTTGGTTTCCCTGTCATATTGCTTTAGAACGTCATCCGCGTTGTTGCTTCCCACTAAAAATCACTTCCTTCAGCAAATTCAAAC
The DNA here is from genome assembly GCA_905236595.1 of uncultured Selenomonadaceae bacterium. Lineage (GTDB taxonomy): Bacteria > Bacillota > Negativicutes > Selenomonadales > Selenomonadaceae > CAJORE01. The sequence goes on from CAJORE010000259.1 coordinate 238, forward strand.
ATTTTGCGCTTCTTATCCTATCGAAGGCGAAACACTCCGTAAGCATAGGGAGCGATAAAAATATCGACTGCCGTACCCACGGGAAATTCATCGTAAAGATTCAGCTTGGTGTCGCCCACGGTGACGGTCAAGTTCGTATCGACGCCGATTCGCAAACTGACCGACGGGTAAAAGCGATTCATGTCATCCATTACAAAAAAATCACCTTCGCGGCGAAAATTACCCTCGCTTGCCAAAAACGGCAAACCGACACCAAATGATTGATAGCGGGTCGATTTCAACAAAAAACCCCGTCCGTTGACAACCAGGTTTTCCTCAACGGGTGTTTTTTGCACCGAATGAATAAAATTGACGGTTATTTTGGTGCCTTCGTTCGCCGAACCGGCATAAAAAAGCGCATCCTTGGCCACAACAAACAACGTCGGCCGCAAAAGCATGAAAGCGGTTCCGCAAAAAAACAACAGCACCGCCAAAAAAATTTTTCGTTTCATGGTAAAAATATTTCGGGTCGGTATAACAGATTGTCGCGTTGTATTCAAAATTCCCGCCTTGCGGGCGGGAATTTTGTAACTGCAATCGACCTTCTAATGCGTCATTCCTTGAAGTATTTGGCCGCACCGGCGTTCATTTCAATGGGAACACCTTCCACAGCCGTCTCTTTCTTGATGAGCTTACCGACGCTGTGTGCCGCTTCCAAACGATCAAGATTGCCAAAAATCGCCTTGGTAATGTCATAACCCATTTGCTCGTCTACGTCGGTAGAGGCGACCAACATCGCCATAACCGAAACGGATTGCACTTCCTCGTCAAACCCTTGATAAGTTCCCGCCGGAATCACCGTCTTGGTGTAGAACGGATATTTGGCAATCAACTCCTCGGCCACTTCACTCTCAACGGGGAGCAACCGCACCGCATTTTGCGAAGCAATATCCTGCACCGATGCCGTCGGATAACCCGCCGTCAAGAAGGCGGCATCGACATTGCCGTCCTTGAGTGCGCTCGCCCCTTCGGCAAAAGACAGATACTGCGGATCAATATCATTGTAGGTGATGCCGTAAGCCTCCAATATTTGCCGTGCGTTCGCTTCGGCGCCGCTGCCCGACGCCCCGACGGCGACACGTTTGCCGCGCAGATCGGCTATCGAAGCAATGCCGGATTTATCAAGCGTGACAAACTGGCAAGTTTCCGGATAAAGAGTAGCCATGGCGCGAATATTCTTTACCTCTTTATCGCTGAACATTTCCGTTCCATGAGTGGCATAATAGGTAATATCGTTTTGCACTATGGCCAAATCGACATCACCGGCGTAAAGCATATTGATGTTGGATACGGTCGCCCCCGTTGCCTGTGCGCTGGCATTCATCCCGGGAATGTTTTTGTTCAAAATCTCGGCTATCGCACCGCCGACGGGATAATAAGTTCCCGCCGTTCCGCCGGTGGCAATGTTGATATACTTCTTCTCAGCACCGTCTTGGCCGCAACCTGCGACAATTACCGCCACAAGCGCTACGCACAGCGCCAGCAATTTTGTGGCAAATCCGCGCTTCATAATAGAACTCCCCCTTAACAACAATTTTCCTCGATGCCGCAAACGACACTCGTCCGAATTTATTGTAACATATTTTCGGCAACCGCTCAAGAATTTTACCGATTTGGAATAGACGCACCCGCCGCACAAAAAAAGCAACGCTCCTTCAAACGGGAGCGTTGCTTTTTTTGTAAATGGTCAATCGCAAAATCAAAAACTATACAGCAAATTCGCGCCGCCCATGACACCTCTGTGCTTTCCGGTGAACCCGGTCAAATTCAAATCCACGCTCCACGGCGAAGTTTCGGCGGGTTTCATTTTTACGCCCAAACCAAGCCGCACGCTGCCGCCGCCGATGTCCGCGCTCCTTATTGATGCGCCGTCCGCCGTGCCTTTGGCTACGCCCTCAAATTCGTATTCGTAGGCCAAGTCGCCGTACCAGTTCCACCGCTTGTTCGTCTGCCCGTACCGCGCTCCAAGCGTGGCGATGTCGCTGTTTACGCCCCGCAAATTGTAGTTGCCGCCCGCATCAAAATTCATGCCGTTGCGGTGGGTGTGATAATATTTGCCGTATACGTTAAGTTCCTTGCCGCCAAAGTCAAAGGTCTTTCCGACGCCCAAATGCCAACCGTAATAATTCGCCCTTTCGCTAAAGCCGTAGGCGTTGCCCAAGGCATCATTAAGGGCGTTGCCGGAGCTGTCTTTCGTGCGTCCGGCGCGGAGGCTCCCTTCGACGTAATAATTTTTCGGCAAATCAAGTTTGCCCATAACGCCGCCGCCCGTGTATTTGCTGCTGCCGTCGCCCCGGCCGTAGTCGGCGAAGGTGCGGTAGTTGCCCGTGCCGTGTTCGGCAAAAATGCCCCACGAGAATTTGTCGCGTTTTTGCCCCACGCCCACCATGCCGTTCCATGTGTTCGTCCTTATGTGGCTGCCCGTCGTGTAACGGTGCTGACCGCCGCCAATCGCCGCAAATGTCGATATGCCGTCCGCGCCGATGTTGCTTGCGTCTTGTAGTTGCGCCAAACCTTGACCGATAAATTCGTTGCCCGCGTTTATGGCCGCAATACTTGCCGCCATGCCCATGACGGTGTTGTGGGTCTGCTCCTGCGCCGTCAAATCCGGCGAACCGTTTGCGCCCTTCGTCACCGTATAGATGACGTTGCCGCTTTCGTCGAGGGAAACAACCCCCGTGCCTTGTGCGCTCGTGCCGACGGTGAAGGTTGAATCGCCCACGATGTTGGCGGCGGTTACTTTCTTGCTTTCGTCGGTGATGTTGCTTTCGTCAAGGAGCGTCATGCTGTCGCTGTTGTTTAGGACAAAGGTATTCGTAAAATATACGCCGTCCGCGCTCACCTTCGCCGACGAAAGATCGGAGTTTGCGCCGTCGGTTACGGTGATTGCCGCTTGGCTCGTGTTCCACGGCACGACGGCGAAGTTTACCGCGTCGAAGTTGGCAATATCCTTAACGCTTTGCCCGCCGCCCGTCCACGCCGTTTTTGTGCCGTCGGCGGAAGTGTAGCCTATCGTCAACGTGTTGCCCGTAGATTCGCGGTTGCCGCCGTAGAGAGCAATCGCCGAAACGTCCGCCGCGCCGTAAACGGTGACGGCGTTGTTTTGCGTTGCGCCGGTGTCGGAATAGCCGCCGTAGACCCCGCCGGGGAATTCCACGCCAAGCAGGCTTTCTTCGGCGGATATGGTCTTGCCCAAAACCGTGCCGCCCGTGACGGTGACGGTGTTGTTTGTCGCCGTTGCGTCGGCAAAGCCGCTAAAGACGTGTTCCATAACTTCGCCGTCACTTAGCGTCACCGTGTTGCCGTCGGCCGTTTCGCAACCGCCGCCCACGATGCCCCAAAC
>CAJORE010000260.1 GCA_905236595.1 uncultured Selenomonadaceae bacterium
AGCACCACTACGCTTCGTCGTCATTCCAAATCTTCCGAAAAAATCCCTCGGCAATGGCACGAACTCATTTATGCAGTGTTTCCCTAACAACAGCTCAGTCAATCAACCTTAAAATCATCGGCGTTATTTATTTTTCAATGCTTCTTCGAAAGTTTTCAGTTTCTCTTGCATTTTCGGCACTTCGTCCATTAAATATTCGTTTACGATGCGAATGTATGTTCCCTTCATGCCCAACGACTGTGATTCGATAACGCCGGCCGATTCCATTTTGCGAATGGCGTTTACGACGACGGAGCGGGTTATTTTCTTGCTTTCGGCAATTTTGCTTGTCACCAAAAGTCCGTCGCTGCTCCCTTCCATAGCGTCAATTATGCTGAGAATGGCTTGTTTTTCGGAGTTGGACAAGGTATCGACGGCAATTTGTACGGCGGCGCGTTTTTTGGCATTGCTTTCGATTTTTTGCGTTTGGGCGGTCAAAAGCTCCATGCCGACGACCGTCGCCCCGTACTCCGCCAACAGTAAATCGCCGTCGTCAAAATTATCGTCGTATTTGGCGACGATGAGGGTGCCCAAACGTTTGCCGCCGCCGTAAATCGGCACGATGGTGGTGCATTTGCCGACGTGGGGACACGGCGCACTTTCTTTGTAGGCGCAACGGCCGCGTTTGCTGCGGCGGTTCGGCGACGTTTTGGTGAATTTCGCCAGCCAGTTGACGTAGGCGCGAGGGAATTCGCCTTGTTTGATTACCGTGTCAATCATCAAATCACATTCAAAATCGCCCAAAAGAGCATAGCCCAAAATGTTGCCCTGTTCGCCGGTAACGTAAACATTGGCGCTCAGAACTTGGCTCAATACGGCCGAAACGCCGGCGAAATCAATATTGTCCTTTTTCGCAAGAAGATTGTTTATGCGCCGTGTCTTGGCAAGAAGATCAGCTTTGGTTGTTGAAGCTTCGCACGCTTTGTCATTCATGAACGACTCCTCCGTTGTCCGAATTTTCCGTACAATTTGCAAAATATTTTAACACACATTATTCCGTTTTCAAAGTATTTTCGTTAAAAAACCTTGCGGGAACCGCCGAAAACTTATTTTTACGATATGCTTGCCGCTCATAACGATTAAGACGCACAAAGGGTTACCAAAGAAAGAGGCCCCGGTAAAAAAATACCGTCCGCCAATCGGCGAACGGTATTTTTGGGGAAAATTTGTTTGCGCTAAATTTTGAAGCGTTCGATCTGCTCCATTAAGCGACGGGCATCTTTTTCGGATTCCTGCATACGCTCCAAAATGTTGTGGGCGTTTTCGGCCATCATGGCAACTTTTTCGGCAATGCTTGTGTTGCCCAATGCTCCCTCATGGGTGGCGCGGGCAATTTCTTCCATGGCCGATGTCATGGTGTGAATGGATTTTGACAAATTATTGGCGCGTTCGTTGCTGCGCCGCGCCCATTCTTTGACGTAGTCGGCGTCTTGCTTATATTGCTCGGCCGTATGGCCCATGCCGTCATAATCCTTTAGGACGGTATCGTCGATAAATTTCAAGACTTCGTTGGCGCCCGTCGATAACTCGTTGACGGAGCGCGTCACCTGATCGGTGAGTTTTTTGATGCTGTCGGCGGATACGGCGGTTTGTTCGGCAAGCTTTCGGACTTCGTCGGCAACGACGGCAAAACCGCGGCCGTGCTCACCGGCTCGCGCCGCTTCGATGGCGGCGTTAAGCGCCAAAAGATTCGTTTGTTCGGCGATTTCCACAATTTCGCCGGTAAAGCGTTCGATGTCGGTGACTACCGCCGCCGATGCGATAGCTTTTTCGAGGGAGATTTTTGTCTGGCCGTACAGTTTTTCGGAGACGGTTATGGACTGCCCGGTGTTCTTTTGCAGTTCGCTGGCGCGAGTGTCAATGCCGTTGGCATATTCCTCGCCTTTTTTTGCTTCGTCGGCGGTGCCGCGAATTTCTTCGTTCACGGTGTCGGACAGGTGTTGGATGTTGCTGGTGGTGGCGGCTGTTTCTTCGGTGCTGGCCGCCATTTCCTCGGTGACGGCCGACATATCCTGCGTGTGTTCGTCAAGTTTTTGGATAAGATTCCCCACGGTGTTGGCCGTGTCCAAATTGTGTTGCGCCGTGTCGCGCACGTTGGTCAAAATGGCGACAAGTCCCGTTTGCATTTTGGATAGCGCCTGCGCCACCGTCCCCACTTCGTCGCCGCGTTCTTTAAGTTCCTGGGGCAAATCGAGGGTGAGATCCCCTTGGGCGATGCGGTTCAGCCCTTCGATTGCCTGGGCCAACGGATTGCAAATATCGACGGATATGATAATGGACGCGCCGACGCCAAAGAGCAAGCCGATGATGATTATGACGGCAAAAATGCGAATGGATAAAGCGTAGGCGGCGTTGTTTTCTTCAAACAACAACTTGCCTTGGAAAACGTTTTCCGGCGTGACGGAATTCAAATCGTCGGCAACCGCTCGCACCGTCATGAGGTTCTTGAAAAGTTTTATCCGATCCTCCGGCGATTCCGTCAACCCTTTTGTTTCTTTTACGGCGGCTTCGGCCTTGGCGAGATGTTCGTAAAGGTTGGCGATGAGCTGCTTGTCTTTTTCGCCGCGCAAAAGATCCGCCAATTTATCGACATTGCCGCGAATGTTGTCAAGATGCCCCAATATATCGTCTTTTAAGAGTTCGCGGTCGAGTGTCTCGCCGCCGTAGAGGATGGTGATGACGTCCACATCGACGATGCGAAAGTGATCGTTGGCATCGTTTAGAAATTGGGTCGTCATGAGATTGGCGCGGTACATTTCATCCAACGAATCCTTGGCGCGGCTGTTGAACAACACGCCGACCCCCGCCATAAAACAGATTATGACAATCATGACCGCCGACAGGAACAATATTTTCGTCCGTACGGATAAGTTTTTCAACATATTTACTCCCCCTCACTTCATGAAGTCGGCTAAGTTGTCTTTAGTGATGGAAGTAAACGGCACAACAATGTCCGTCGGCTGTTGTCCGTTATGCAGAGCCTCCAATACCGATACCACGCCTTGCGCCTGTTTAATGCCGTCCTGTTTTATGGTCTGCACCATTTCGCCGTTTTTGATGGCTACAAGTGCTTCGTCGACGGCATCGACGCCGCTGACCATGCATCCGTCCAAGCGATTGGCGCGTTTCAAGGCATCGATTGCCCCAAAGGCCATTTGGTCGTTGCCGCAAACGACGGCATCAATCTTGGGGAAAATGGACAGCCACAGCGACATTATTTTCATTGCTTCGGCGCGACTGTAGCGACCGTCCTGCATATCAAGCAAATTTATGTCGGAGCGTTTTTCGAGACATTCGCGCCGAAAACCGTCCCAACGTTGTTGCGAACTGCCTAAGTTGCCGGTTCCTTCAAGGTAAACAACGTTGGCATTGGGCGGTAAATTTTTTACCATGAAATCAGCCTGCAATTTGCCGGCTTCGTATTCTTCGGAATAGACGCGGTAACGATCGCCGCCGTTGGCGTCACGGTTCACCGTGACCACCGGGATTTTGGCGGCGTTGGCTTGCTCAACGATGGGGATAATGCCATCGCCGTCAATGGCGAGCAAAACTATTGCTTCGCTCCCCGCCGCGATTGCCTCTTTCATTTGGTCAATCTGCGTGTTGCGGTCGCCTTTGGCGTCGAAAAATTCCGCCGCCAAGCCTTTTTCTTCCATGCCGCGTTTTATTTCTTCGCGAATCAGTTTG
>CAJORE010000261.1 GCA_905236595.1 uncultured Selenomonadaceae bacterium
GGTTATTATGGCCAGCGCAAAAAAAATGCCGCCTCCCGCCGTTGCCGCCAGCAATTTGTCGCCAACCGCAAGCGACGCATCGCAAAAAAAGAACGGCACGGCCAAAAGCGCAAAGGGCAACATGAGCCGATCAAAAATTACCTGTTGCTCAAAATCCGTGCAAATCACCGTCGCCATAAAGAGAACGACAACGAAAATGCGGAGCACCGCCGCCAAATCATAACCGCCCGCCGCCGACAGCCAAAGGGCGCCGAACAAAAATACGGCCAGCACCGTGCGCCGGTATTTTCGCCGCGAGGCAATATCCGCCGGAAAGCTCAATATGCCGACGCTTTTTTGATAAAGGGCATCAATTATTTGCGAAACAATTACGCTTACGATGATTGCCAAAAAAAGACAAACCGTCAACACGCCCGCCATTGTAATCACCTGCCGCCAAAAAAATATTTTACTTTGCTTTTTGGTTATAGTATAATGCCCCCGTGTTATGCTTAGTGTCAAGAGGGGAGCTAAAAAATTGAGCAAGAAAATGAAAACCATGGACGGCAACGCTGCTGCCGCCTACGTTTCCTATGCGTTTACCGAAGCGGCGGCTATCTATCCCATCACGCCGTCTTCCCCCATGGCGGAAAACGTCGATGAGATGGCCGCCAAAGGACAAAAGAATATTTTCGGACAGAAAGTAAAACTAATCGAATTGCAAAGCGAGGGCGGCGCGGCAGGTGCGGTTCACGGCTCTTTGCAAGCCGGTGCGCTGACGACGACTTATACGGCGTCGCAAGGCTTTTTGCTGATGATTCCGAACCTCTATAAAATCGCCGGTGAGCTTCTGCCCGGCGTTTTCCACGTCAGCGCCCGCGCATTGGCGGCCAATACGCTGAACATTTTCGGCGACCACCAAGATGTTATGGCGGCGCGGCAAGTCGGTTGCGCCATGCTCTGCGAAGCCAGCGTCCAAGAAGTAATGGATTTATCGGCGGCGGCGCACTTGGTCGCCATCAAAGGACGCGTTCCTTTCATTAACTTCTTTGACGGCTTTAGGACGAGCCACGAGATTCAGAAAATCGAACTCATTGACTACGCCGATTTGGCCAAAATGTTGGATTGGGATGCGGTGGAGGCGTTCCGCCGTCGGGCGCTGAACCCCGATCACCCCGTCATTCGCGGCACGGCGCAAAACCCCGACATCTACTTCCAATCCCGCGAAGTCGTCAACAGCTACTATGAGCGCTTGCCCGAACTTGTTGAGGAAGCCTTAGCCGAGATTGCCAAAGTCACCGGACGCGAGCATCATCTGTTTGATTACCACGGCGCCAAAGACGCCGACCGCGTGATTATCGCCATGGGCAGCGTATGCGAAGCGGTGCGCGAAGCCGTGGACTACTTAAACGGCAACGGCGAAAAAGTCGGCGTGTTGTCCGTGCATCTTTACCGGCCTTTCTCCTTGAAGCATTTCTTCAAATATCTCCCCGGCGATTCGATTAAAAAAATCGCCGTCTTGGATCGCACGAAAGAACCGGGCGCTTTGGGCGAACCGCTTTATTTGGACGTGAGAGCCGCTTACTACGGCAAGGACAATGCGCCGCTTATCGTGGGCGGTCGCTACGGCTTGGGCGGCAAAGACACGACGCCCGATCACATTTTGGCGGTCTTTGACGAACTCAAAAAAGATGCGCCGAAGAACGGCTTCACCTTGGGCATTGACGATGATGTGACAAATCTGTCGCTTCCCGTCACCGCCGATGTGGACTTGACCCCCGAAGGCACCCGCGCCTGCAAATTCTGGGGATTGGGCAGCGACGGCACGGTGGGCGCGAACAAGAGTGCCATCAAAATCATCGGCGACAAGACCGATATGTATGCCCAAGCATATTTTGCCTACGACTCCAAAAAATCGGGCGGCATAACCATGAGCCATTTGCGTTTCGGCAAATTGCCCATAACTTCGCCCTATCTTATCAACAAAGCCGATTTCATTTCCTGTTCGCAACAGAGTTACGTCTATAAATACGATCTCTTGGCGGGACTGAAAAAGGGCGGCAACTTCCTCCTCAATACGGAGTGGAGCGACGAGGACTTGACCAAGCACCTGCCCGCCGCCATGAAGCGCTACATCGCCGAAAACGACATCAATTTCTACACGGTCAACGCCGTTGAAATTGCCCGCGACTTGGGCTTGGGCGGCCGTTTCAACATGGTCATGCAGTCGGCGTTCTTCAAACTCGCCGACATCATTCCCATCGACGAAGCGGTGAAATACTTAAAGGATGCGGTGGTCACTTCTTACGGCAAGAAGGGGCAGGACATCGTTGACATGAACAACGGCGCCATTGATCAAGGCATTGCCAAACTGCACAAAGTTACCGTCCCCGCCGACTGGGCAAACGCCACGGAAAAGGAAACGGCCAAACCGAACGTCCCCGCCTTCATCAGCGAAGTGCAGGACGTAATGAACCGTCAAGAAGGCGAAAAACTCTCCGTCAGCAAGTTAAAGGACATGGACGACGGCACCTTCCCCGTGGGCGGCGCCGCCTACGAA
>CAJORE010000262.1 GCA_905236595.1 uncultured Selenomonadaceae bacterium
CGGGAGATGTACTATGTGGGCGCATAGTACGGGCAGGACATAGGCGACAAAAGCAGGGGCGTTCGGTAGCTCCTGCTTTTTGTTTGTGAATTTTTAGTTTGCTTAAGGTATTCTCAAAGGCAGTACTTTGTGCTATAATGGATAATATTTTTTGGTGGGAGTGGTGTTATTATGGCAAACAAAATATTTGCTTTCGTCGGACCTTTTGCTTCGGGCAAAAGCACCGTTGTTTCTCAGCTCAGATCCATGGGCATCCCTTGTTTGCCCGTATACACCACCAAAGTATTCAAAGAGCGCGAGAAAACAAAGGCCGGTCTGTTTAAGACGGTAAGTCGCGAAGAGTTTTTGAATACCGGCGATTTCATGATGAAAAATTCGTACAAGGGTTCGTACTTTGGCGTAAAAAAAGACGATATTTTGGGGGCGTTGGACAACAACAAAATTTCCGCCATAATCTTGGACGGGAACGCCGTCAAACAGTTATCGAAACTTGTCAAAAAAAATCTTTTGAGCATTTATCTCATGACGGATTATGTTGCGTTGGTCGATCGTATGTTGCGCATGGGGCTTAGGAACGACGAGATAAAGTATCACTTGGAGTACGCCGAAGCCAACAAAGAGTTTGACAGCTATAAATTTGCCACCTTCGTCGTCAAAAATACCGGCAAGCTTAATGTGACCATGGAGCAAGTGCTGGCCATAATGGGACTTATGACTTTGCCCGATCAGAAGGATTTCAATTACCGCATCCGCACCAAACAACCGGAATACGAAACCAAGAGTGCGCCCGTCGGCGAGTTGGATCATGCGTAATCGGTCGGTTGCGCCGCGCCAAACAACCGCCACAAAAAAAGAACAGGCAATCATGCCTGTTCTTTTTTTGTGCTAAACAAACAAAATTCATCCGCCGAAATTCTTCGCCACGTTATACATCGCCGGACCCAATGCCACAATGAATATCGCCGGCAAAATAAATCCAACCAGCGGCAAAACTATCTTTACCGGAGCTTTCAGCGCCATTGCCTTTACATATTGCCGATGCCGTTCGCGCACGTCCTCGGCTTGCGTGGCAAGCGTACTGCTCATATTGGACCCCAATCGTTCGGCTTGCAAAACACTTGTGACAAACAGCGAAACTTCTTGCACGTTGCACCGCACGCCCATATTTTGCATCGCCTCGCGGCGCGTGACGCCCATACGCACGTCGTCAAGCATCCTCTTACATTCGTCAATCAACGGTCCGTGCATACGATCGACGATTTTACGCACCGCCGCATCAAAAGACAACCCGGCCTCGACACTGACACAAAGCAGATCAAGAAGTTCCGGCATTTGCCGCCGCATTTTTTCCTGGCGTTTTTTCATCTCCGAACGCAACGCAAGCAACGGGAAAAACAATCCAAAAGCCGTGCCCAAAAAGACAAACATGAGCCGTTGAATGAACGCTTTATCGCTGCCCATCATCATGTAAAACATACCGCCGCCGAAAATAACGGCAAAGACAATGCACTTAAAAACAAAAGTTCCCACGTTGCCTTTGGCTTTTTTTCCCGCCATGGTCAGTTGCAGAGCAATATAATCATGAATCGCCTTCGGCGTAAACTGCAACATCTTGGCGGTAATGTAACGTCGCGCCGGAATAATGACACGTTCGGCAAACGGGGTATCCTCAAGTTTTTTGCTCTTCTTGACGCTTTTTTGCCCCTTCAGCGTCCACTCGCCGTCTTCGGTGTTCTCGGCGCCGACATTTTGCAAGCCGAAGAGACGGCTTTGCAACGTTTCGGTCTCTTTGCCCTTCTTTTTCAAAAGTTGCAGACTTATCAAAAAGAACACCGCAAAAAGCCCCAGCCCCATCAATAATCGCATCGTAGTCATGACTCAATACTCCTGACTCTCGGTGACCTCGCCGCCGTTATCGAAGAAACCGTCCGGCAAAGTTATGCCGTTCATTTTGAACTTGTCGATGAAATTGGGCTGCAATCCCGTGGTTTCAAAATGCCCCACGGATTTGCCGTCGGCATCAATGCCCGTTTGCACATAACGGAAAATATCCTGTGTCGTTATGGTGTTGCCTTCCATGTGCTGCACTTCGGTGATATACGTCACCTTGCGGCTTCCGTCTCGTATACGCGATTGTTGCAACACGACGTCCAACGCCGAAGCAATTTGTTCGCGAATGGCGCGCACGGGCAGATCCAAGCCCGACATAAGCACCATCGTCTCAAGACGGGTCAGGGCATCACGCGGCGTGTTGGCGTGCGCCGTCGTCAACGATCCGTCATGACCGGTGTTCATGGCTTGAAGCATATCGAGAGCCTCACCGGAACGAACCTCACCGACGATTATGCGATCGGGACGCATACGAAGCGCATTGCGCACGAGATCGCGGATGGCTATGGCGCCTTTTCCTTCCAAGTTGGCCGGACGCGATTCCAACGTAACGACGTGATCTTGTTGCAACCGAAGCTCCGCCGCATCCTCAATGGTCACAATGCGTTCGTCGTTGGGTATGAACGAGGACAACACGTTTAATGTGGTCGTTTTCCCCGAACCGGTGCCGCCCGACACCAGAATATTGACCCGCGCCTTTACGCAGGCGCGCAGGAACATCGCCATCCGTTCGTCCATGGTATTAAAGGCGATAAGATTTTCCACGGAAAACGGCTTCTTGGAAAATTTACGAATGGTGATGCAACCGCCTTGAAGCGCTAACGGCGGAATAATTACATTTACACGCGATCCGTCCTTCAAACGCGCATCAACCAGCGGCGACGACTCGTCACAGCGCCGTCCGATCGGCGTCAAGATACGCTCGACAATGTTGAGCAAATGATCATTGTCCTGGAACTGCACATCGGTAAGCGTCAGCTTGCCCAAGCGTTCAACAAAAACTTTCTTGGGGCCGTTGACCATTATTTCCGTTATGCTTTCATCTTTCAACAACGGTTCCAAGGGACCCAAGCCCAACATTTCGTCGCGAATTTCGGATACGATACGGTTCCGTTCGCCAAGCGGGACGGAATAGGGATGATCCTCCATTACGAGGTCAAAGTAACGATTGATTATACTCGTCACTTGGGCGGCGTTGTCCGCGCTGTCATTGGCGGCCAATGCCTGCTGTTCGGCAGGGCTTATGTCGGAAACGATGCGCTTATGAATCGCCAGTTTTAACTTTTGTACGCTGTCATCAACGGTCTTTGCCACCGTTTTGCCGGAGGAAAATATCATTACTTGAACGTTGGAGCCTTCGGCGCGTCCAAGTCGGGTGAGCAATGACATGAGAGTTTCACACCCCTTTATTTATTTTTTTGCAGTAGTGGTCGGTTTCTTTTCCCAATACATTGTATAATCTATTTCTATGCTGTTCAAAAAGGAACTGTCCCCCATGAGATTCGCCAAAGCCCGCACGGGTCCCGAACCGGAAACGTAGGCCCTGATGCTCACTTTCACATCGGTTTTGTCCGCCCCCACCGCCGTTATCGTCATGGTTGACGGATCCCATGTATACGCCGAATTTGGCAAATAATATGTGGTGGGATCGGAATCGCTCGGCACGTCTTTTACATAACGCGTCGGAATGGCGCTCCACAATTCATTGTCATCGGCTTTATTCGTCAGGAGGGACGCTTCGCGTGCCACGCTTCTGGCGATATTGTTCAGCGCAATGTAATCGGAAAAATACATGGCAAAACTCATGATGCCCATCAAAATCAATAAGAAAATAGGTATGACCAACGCGAACTCGACAATCGTCTGCCCTTGTTGTCGTTTCAACATTTTCATTCACCCGCCTTCCCAAAAAATGTCCGTGAAAAGTAAACGGCACCTGCCGCAATTATAACACCGGGCATATTCGCCTTGCACCGAAAAAAATCCTGCCTGTTGCCCAAAACTTTGCCGAAAACTTTCTTCCCGCAAACGACTGTATATTTTACCCTCATTGTGGTATATTAGTGGCAGGGAATTTCAACGAAAAGCATTTGCCCGAACCGCATCGTTGCAGAAAAGGAGGGAGCTTTCATGAAAGACCGTTTGAAAGAATTGCTCTTTATCTTGCTCCTGCCCGGCGGTATTGTCTTTGGTCTGGCGATTTTTATCTATCGCAAATTGAAAGAGAAAAATATCATATAGCGATCCCCAAAAAAATTTTGCTCATTACTGTCTGCCGCGCATGACGGACAGGGCAGACGCTCGCAAAAATAAGTTTTTGGATGGCTCATTCATAAAG
>CAJORE010000263.1 GCA_905236595.1 uncultured Selenomonadaceae bacterium
CGCGGGGCGTTGCCCCGCTCAGCCGAGACAACGCCGTCTCCCTTCTAACGCTCAAAATTTATCGCCGCCTGCACAAAGCCGACAAACAAAGGATGCGGATTGGTCGGGCGCGATTTTAATTCCGGGTGGAACTGCGAAGCGACGAACCACGGGTGATCCTTTAACTCGATTATCTCCACCAAGCTGTCGTCGGGGAGCGTACCCGCGATAACCAAGCCCTTTTCGGCAAACATATCGCGGTATTTGTTGTTAAACTCAAAGCGGTGGCGATGCCGTTCGCTTATTTCCTCCTTGCCGTAGCAAGCGCGGGTCAAAGTGCCTTCCTTCAGCTTGCAGGGATACGCCCCCAACCGCATCGTGCCGCCCTTATCCACCACATCAAGCTGCGAATCCATGAGCGCGATAACGGGGTGCGTCGTCTCCGGCGAAAACTCCGTGCTGTCGGCATCGGCGAAACCCATGACGTTGCGGGCAAATTCGATTACCGCGCACTGCATACCGAGGCACAGCCCCAAGAAGGGGACTTTCTCCCGGCGGGCGTACTCAATGGCGCGAATTTTGCCCCTTATGCCCCGGTCGCCGAAACCGCCCGGCACCAAAATTCCCTTAACGCCGGAAAAGACATCGTGCAGATCCGTTGCCGGATCCTCGATTTTCTCGGCGTTCACCCACTCTATTTTCACCGCCGCATCGTTGGCAACGCCGGCATGGTTCAGCGCTTCCGTCACCGACAAATACGCATCGGGCAATTCGACATACTTGCCGACGATGGCAATTCGTACCTTCTGCTTGGGATTTTTGATTTTATAAACCATTTTTTCCCAATCGCCCATATTCGCCGGTCCGTAATTCATCTTGAGCTTCGCCAGAACGATTTTATCCAAACCTTCTTGGCGAAGCATGAGCGGCACTTCATAAATCGTCGTTGCCGTGCGGTTCTCGATAACGGCGTCGGCGTCAACGTCGCAAAACAGCGCGATTTTTTCCTTCATGTCCTTCGTAATGGGCTTTTCCGTGCGGCACACCAAAACGTCGGGGGCAATGCCGATGGAGCGAAGTTCCTTGACGCTGTGCTGGGTCGGCTTGGTTTTAAGTTCGCCCGCCGCCGATATGTACGGCAGGAGCGTCACATGGATATACAAGGTGTCGTTTTCGCCGACTTCCTTTTTTACCTGGCGAATGGCCTCCAAAAACGGCAAACTCTCAATATCGCCCACCGTGCCGCCGATTTCCGTAATGACGACATCCGCGCCGTCCAAAGCCGCCACGTCATAGACGCGCTGTTTTATTTCATTTGTGATATGCGGAATCACCTGCACGGTACTGCCCAAATAATCGCCTTTGCGCTCCTTGGTCAAGACCGCGCCGTACACCTTGCCCGTGGTGGTGTTGGAATTTTTCGTCAGGCTGATGTCGATAAAGCGCTCGTAATGCCCAAGATCAAGATCCGTCTCCGCGCCGTCGTCGGTGACGAACACTTCCCCGTGCTGATAAGGATTCATGGTGCCGGGGTCGATGTTTATGTACGGATCGAATTTTTGAATGGTGACTTTAAGCCCCCGATTGCGAAGGAGTCGCCCCAAACTCGCGGCGGTAATGCCCTTGCCCAAGGAAGATACGACGCCCCCCGTGACGAAAATATACTTTGCCATGCCCTACTCCTGCTCAGTCGCGGCACTTGCCGCCGCCTTTGTCGCGTTCTTGCCGCGCTTGGTTTCAATGGGTCGCCAAACCGTAAGCGCCCACCGGCCGTCGCCTTCGTGATAAAAGCGACTGTCCATGTTCAGCTGGGTATAAATTTCCGCTATGGCCGCCGACATTGATTGCACGCTCTTGCGCTTCAAGCGGATGACTTCCATGATGAGGTCGCGCCAATATATGCTGTAGCCGGCCTTCTCCAATATCAACTTGGCAATATCCATCTCCGAAGCGGTAGTAATATCCAATGTTGTTCCTCACTTTCCGTCACATTTTGTCCGGTGCGGCGACGCCCAACAGCCCCAAGGCGTGTTCCAGCGTGTTTGCCGTGGCCGCAAGAAGCGCCAGCCGCGCAACGGCCAATTCCTCCTCGACGCCCAAAACACGGCACCGCGCATAAAAGCCGTGGAACAGGCTCGCCAAGTCATGCGCGTAACGGGCTATCGCCTGCGGTGCGCGATATTTTGCCGCCCGCTCCACTTCGTCGGGATAAGCCGAAAGAAGCTTTATAATGTCTTCTTCGCTTTCGTCTTGCAACAGGTTGAAGTTAATTTCTTCCGCCGCGCCCGGTTGTTTTAAGCCGGCTTCCGCCGCGCTTTTGAACACGCTCTTGATTCGGGCATGGGCATATTGAATGTAATACACGGGATTTTCGTTGCCCTGTTTTTTGGCCAAGTCAATGTCAAAATCAAGCTGGCTGTCCGGGGAACGCATGAGGAAGAAATACCGCGCCGCATCGACGCCCACTTCCTCCATAAGCTCGTTGAGCGTAACGCTCTGCCCGGTGCGTTTGGACATTTTGACCGGTTCGCCGTCGCGGTAAAGGCTCACCATTTGCAAGAGCATGATTTCAAGGGCTTCGGGATCGTAACCCAATGCCGACATTGCCGCCTTCACGCGGCAAATATACCCATGGTGATCGGCGCCCCAAATGTTGATAAGATGCTTAAAACCTCGTTCAAATTTGTTCTTATGGTAGGCAATATCCGCCGCCAAATAAGTGCCGACGCCGTTGTCGCGCACGATAACACGGTCTTTGTCGTCGCCGTAGTCGGTGGATTTAAGCCACAAGGCGCCGTTTTCTTCGTAGGCTTTGCCGACTTTTTTCAAATCGGCGATGGCGCTGTCAATCGCCTCATCATGCAACGTCCGTTCGCTGAACCACACGTCGAAAGTCACCCGGAACGCCGCCAAATCCTCTTTGAGGGCGGCCAGCTTTTCCGTATAGGCAAGATCGAGAAAAATCTTTTGCCGTTCTTCGTCCGTCAGCGATAAATATTTGTCGCCGTCCTTGTCCTTTATGCGCTGTGCCGTCGCGATAATGTCCTCGCCGTGATAACCGTCCTCCGGGAATACGACGTCGCGGCCGAACAATTCAAGGTAACGGGCGTTCACCGACCGGGCGAGATTGGCCATTTGATTACCGGCATCGTTGATGTAAAACTCGCTCTTGGTGTCATAGCCCGCCGCCCGAAAGATATTGACCAAGGCGCTGCCAACCGCCGCGCCGCGCCCGTGGCCGACGTGAAGCGGCCCCGTCGGGTTGGCGCTGACGTATTCGATCATGACCGGCGGCTCGTCCTTGGGCGGCAAATTGCCCCACTTGTCACCGGCCGCATAAATTTTGGCGGCGGTGTCGGCAAGAAAATCATCTTTCAAGAAAAAGTTAATAAAGCCCGCCCCGGCAACTTCGGCGCGATCGACTTTCTCGCAACGCAAACGATTGACGATCTCCCGGGCAATAATGCGCGGGTTCATGTGCAAAGCCTTGGCGTTTTGCATGGCAAAATTGGTGGAAAAGTCGCCGAATTCCTTCGACGGCGGCTCGGTAAACTCCACGGGCGACAATTCACCGCCGGGAATGGCTCCGGCGGCGGCGGCCTCCTGCGCCGCCGCCAAAATTGCCGAGGCCAATAAGTCTTTTATGTCCAAAATTGTTCCTCCGATGTTTCCTACAAAAAAAGACGCTCAAAGAGTGCGTCTTTTTTCGTTCCTTACATATCGCCGCGCTGTACTTCCATATCAAAGCGACGTTCAAACAGTTCCGGCGGCTCGGGCTTGCCGAAATAAAACCCTTGGATAACGTCAGCATTACATTCGTTGGTCAGATACTCGTAGGCCTCTTTTTGCTCGACGCCCTCGATGCAAACTTCCATGCCGATGCTCTGACAAAGCTGCACCGTGTATTTAACGAGTTTGCGATCAAAATCGCTCACCAAAATATCGTCCACGAAAACTTTGTCAACCTTTATTATGTCACAGTTAAAATGTTTCAACAGTCCCAACGACGAATAGCCGACGCCGAAATCGTCCATGGCGATGTGAACGCCCATTTTGCGGAAATAATCAAATTGTTCGTTGACAAAATCCCAATTTGAAACGCTCTGGCTTTCCGTCAATTCCAAAGTCAGCAGGTTCGGCGCCAAATCGTATTGTTCCATGGCCTCTTTTACGCAGGAATGGAAATCGTAATTTTCAAGCTGGCACAACGAAACGTTGATGCTAATTTCAAACCCGGGCTGACGCGCCTGCCATTCTTTGCACGTCCGAACCGCCTCGTTGACCACCCAACGCCCGACGGGAATGATAAGCCGCGTCCGTTCCAAAATGGGAATAAAGACCACCGGGGAAATAATCTCGCCATCCGGCTCCCGCCAACGCAAAAGCGCCTCGGCGCCGATAAGTTTGCCCGTCTTGGCATCGACTTGCGGCTGGTAATACAGCAAGAAGCCTTCGCACCCACGTTCGATGCTGTCCTCAAAGGAGCGTTGCAAGTTAATGAACTGCATCCACTTTTTGTATTCGACGGGACTAAAGAAACTTAATTGTTCGCGGCCTTGTTGCTGTGCCATGTCGAGGGCGCCTTTGGCGTACTTTTGGAGCGCCCCGGCGTTTAAGCCGTTGTCGGGGTAGAACACCACGCCCGCCGACGCGGAGAAGAACACCGTGTCATTGGCTTCCTTCATCTCCCGCAGACAAATCTGGATGCCGTAGAAAATAATCTCCACTTCTTCGCGGGAAGTATGCGGCCAAATAATGCCGAACTCGGCGCCGTCAAGCTTATAAAGGTTCAAATGCGTGGGCAAGACGTTGCCGATGCTTTGGCCGATTTCGCGCATGGCGGCATCCCCCGAATGGGGGTCGTAAGCGTCCTGGAGCATTTGGAAATGATCCAAGCCGATGATGATTACGGCGCCGGATTCGTTGTTGTCGGCGGCGCGTTGCACCGTGCGAGCAAGCTCCGTCTCGAACGAATAACGGTTCAACAGCCCCGTCACGGGGTCGGC
>CAJORE010000264.1 GCA_905236595.1 uncultured Selenomonadaceae bacterium
CAAACAAAGGAGCGTATTTACCATGTCCAACAATTTTAATGAAGCAAAAATGTCGGCTGTTATCAAGGAATTCACCGTCAATGCGGAAGAATTGGCGGAGATTGCCGCCGCTTTTCGTCACGATTTGAAACGGGGGCTAAAAAATCCCGACGATTCCTCGTTGAGGATGTTGAAATCTTATGTGGGCTTGCCGACGGGCAAAGAAACCGGCGAGTACCTTGCGCTGGACTTCGGCGGGACGAATGTCCGGGTGTTGCGGATTCGCCTCATGGGCGCGGGGCAGTATACGGAGGTGGCCAAAGTCGCCAAACCGCTTAAAATCGACGGCGAGTATGACTATATCGGCGCAAATTCCAACGCCGAGGAAATGTTCGGCTTTTTGGCGGACTTAATCGGGCAGGCCGTGGATGGCGACAAAGAGACGCCCTTCCTTTTGGGACATACTTTTTCGTTCCCTTCGGAACAAACGGACATCAACAACGCCAAACTCATCATCTGGACGAAGGAATTTGCCACGCCCGGTGTCGAGGGCAAAGTGGTGAACGATCTCTTGACAGAGGCTTTGGTTGCAAGAGGCTACAAGAACATAAAGCCCGTTGCCGTATTGAATGATACGGTGGCCGTGCTGTTGTCGGCGGCGTACAAGCATCCCGACACCTATATCGGTTCCATTTACGCCACGGGACACAATACCTGCTACCTTGAACCTTATGCCGAAACGGGCGAAACGCCCATGATTTTGAATCTTGAATCCGGCGGGTTCATGAAGCTCGTTCCCAATCGTTTCGACATCATGTTTGACGAAAAATCGGAAAAACCCGGTGAACAACGGTTGGAAAAAATGGTGTCCGGCCGCTACATGGGAGAACTTTTCGCCCTCGCTCTTGCCGACGTGACGGGGGAGAAGGACGCTAAATACGATTTTACCGCCGTCGATATGAGCGGCATTATTATGGACGGTAGCGAAAACTTGGACAATGCGGGACAAATCATAAACCGCATAACGGGCAAGGTTTTTTCCCAGCGGGAACTCATGCTCATCAAGGAATTGGCGGCGGCCATCGTCATTCGTTCGGCGCGGCTCGTTACGGCGACTTTTGTCGGCATCATTTGGCAGACGGCGGGGAAAGGCGAAGTGCGTATGCAACATATTGCCGTGGACGGTTCGGTCTATGAAAAGATGCCTCTCGTCAAAGAAAATATCAATCGCGCTTTGACGGAATTGCTAAAGGAGCAATCCGCCGTGGTGGACACGGTGCTTGACAACGGCGGCAGCGGGTTGGGCGCGGCAATCGCGGCCGCCATGGTGAAAGCGGGCTGAGCGTCCCTGCGGTAAGCGACGGTTGACGGCGCATAAAACGGTTTTTTGGCGGTTTGCTGTATACATACCGCGAAAGTCTTGCAATTTTCAATAAAAGCGTTATAATGAACGCCGTTCATTATAACGCTTTTATTGTGAGCGCATTGGTTTATCCCCTCTTGGCGCGGATAAATCGGACAGGCATAGTTCGGCGCTTACGCTACTTTTGCATAAAGGAGTTTATATATTATGACCGAAACGGATAAAGAAGCATTGGCTCTGCATAAGGAACATCGCGGCAAATTGACGGTGACCAGCACCGTACCGCTTTCTTCCGCCAAGGATTTGACTTTGGCGTATACCCCCGGCGTTGCCGCGCCTTGCCTTGCAATAAAGGACGATCCCAACAAGATTTACGACTACACCACCAAGGGCAACATGGTCGCCGTCGTCACCAACGGCACGGCGGTTTTGGGTCTTGGCAACATCGGCGCTGGGGCGGGGTTGCCCGTTATGGAAGGCAAAGCGATTTTGTTCAAGGGTTTTGCCGGAGTTGATTCCATACCCATTTGCGTCGATAGCGAGGACGTTGACGAAGTTATCCGCACGGTGGAGCTTATTGCGCCTTCCTTCGGCGGCATTAACCTTGAGGATATTAAAGCGCCCCAATGTTTTGATATTGAGGCGCGGCTCAAGGAATCTCTGGACATTCCCGTGTTCCACGATGACCAGCACGGCACGGCCATTGTGGTATCAAGCGCCCTCATTAACGCTTTGAAACTTATCGGCAAGGATTTTGCCGACATTAAGATTGTCGTCAACGGCGCCGGTGCGGCCGGACAAGCCATTACGAAGTTGCTCTTTGCCATGAAGGCGAAGAATATCATTCTTTGCGATACGAAAGGCGCCATCTACGAAGGTCGCAAAGAGGGCATGAACCCCTACAAGGACGAGATTGCCAAAGTAACCAACCGCGATAAGGAACAAGGACAGCTTGCCGATGTCATTCGCGGCGCGGATGTGTTTATCGGTGTATCGAAGGCCGGTTGCCTCACCGAGGACATGGTACGCACCATGAATAAGGATGCCGTCATTATGGCTATGGCTAACCCCGTGCCGGAAATTATGCCGGATTTGGCCAAGAAGGCGGGAGCGCGGGTGGTCTGCACCGGGCGTAGCGATTTTGCCAATCAGGTGAACAACCTGTTGGCGTTCCCCGGCATTTTCCGCGGCGCCCTTGACGTTCGCGCATCGACCATCAACGAAGAAATGAAGATTGCCGCCGCCTATGCCATTGCTTCTTTGGTGTCGGCGGATAAGTTGAGCGAGGATTATGTTATCGCCAGCCCCCTTGACGGCAATGTGGCGCCCACCGTCGCCAAAGCCGTTGCCAAAGCCGCCCTTGATACCGGGGTGGCGCGGCTTAAAGACGTAACGCCGGATATGGTTGCCGACCATACGCGGAAACTTTTGGCGGCCATGGGCAAATGACGGGCATTTTTTGATTTTCCCGTTCACATGAAAAAGCCCCCCAAGTCAGGGGGCTTTTTCATGCAGGCGCCGCTTGTGATTTTATTTTGGCCGCCTTTTGCTTCACGGACAAAAACATCTGCAAATCATCGGCGGAGAATTGATATTTTTCGCCGCAAAAACGGCAACAAACTTCCGCTTTGCCGTCCGCTATCAAAGAGCGCAAATCATCTTCGTTCAGCGCAATGAGCATATCTTCGATGCGTACCCGCGAACATTGACAGCGAAAGGCGAGGGGCGTCGTTGCCAATATCTCGATGTCGGGCAGACCGGCGGCGAGTTTGCTGATGATTGCCGCCGCATCCGCACCATCGTTGATGACGGCGGAAACGTTGCCGAAATGTTGCAAATTGTTTTCGACCGTTGCCAAGAGTGAATCGTCCGCGCCGGGCAAGGGTTGCACAAAAAAACCGCCCGCCGCCGCCACCGTCCGGTCGCGCTCCACCAATACGCCCAAACCGACGCTTGAGGGCGTTTGCTCCGATATGTAGAGGTAATGGGTGAGGTCGTTGGCGATTTCGCCGTCGGTAATGGCGGCGCTCCCCGTTATCGGCTCTTTAAGCCCGGTAAAACGGGTGACGCTCACCGTACCTTTGCCGACAGCGTCGCCGACGGCTAATTTGCCCGCCGCCGTCAAAGGCAAATCCGCCTGCGGATTTCCCACATAGCCGCGCACGACCCCTTTGGGGGTGGCGTCGGCGGTGACGGATTTCAAAGGGCCGTCACCGGCAAATTTGACGGTTAACGCTTCGTCGTTTTTCATGTTCGCCGCCAAAAGCAATGCTCCCGTCATGGTACGCCCCAATGCGGCAACGGCAGTCGGCGTAAGTTCGTGGCGCCGACGTGCTTCGTCGGTCAGCGCTGTCGTTACTGCCGCATAAATACGCAGATTTTTGGCAACGAGTGCCTTGGTTAAGTGATCTTCGTGCATATTCATAAATCCGTTTTTTATAAATCAATGCTCATCAGCGCGTCGCCGTTGTCAATGTCATAGACGGTGATTTTTTTGGCCGTCAAATCGGCGACGGCAACGGTTGAGCGTTTGTCCTCGCGTTTCGACAGCGCCGGCGAACCGGGGTTGACAAAAACCGTGGCGCCGCGCCTTTCCAATACGTTGGTGTGGATATGTCCCGTGATGAAAATATCCGCTTTGACGTGCGCCGCCATTTTATCCTTGTCCGCATCGGTTTCGACGGTGTGGCCGTGGACAGCGACAATGCGGTACCCGTCGGCGAACACATGAGCGTAAGGCGCCTCGATGGGATTGTTCAGAACCAGCGTATCGACCTCGGAGTCGCAGTTACCCTTGGCGATTACCACGGGTATGTTTATTTCGTTGATAAAAGTTGCCAGTTTGGCGGGATTGTAGTCGGCCAGCATGGGATTCTTCGGCCCGTGGTACAGAACGTCGCCGCAATGAATGATGAGATCCGTGTCTTTGAAAAATTTCTCGTAGGCGGTCTTAAATCGTTCCGCATGACCGTGCGTGTCGCTGAC
Organism: uncultured Selenomonadaceae bacterium; assembly: GCA_905236595.1. Classification (GTDB taxonomy): domain Bacteria; phylum Bacillota; class Negativicutes; order Selenomonadales; family Selenomonadaceae; genus CAJORE01. The sequence continues at coordinate 4,328 of CAJORE010000264.1, forward strand.
GATACCGATTTTCATTGTAAAGCTCTCCTTAATAAAGTAGTTTTTAAG
>CAJORE010000265.1 GCA_905236595.1 uncultured Selenomonadaceae bacterium
GTGGTGCTACGCTGAGGAGGAATGACGCAGTATGCCGGAAAAAGACCCGGCAAGGGTGCGGACGAATTATGCAGCGTTTCCTTAAGGTTGCCGTGCGCCGCCTATTGACACGTTTTGAAAATTGTGCTAAATTACTTCGACGTGAATGATTTCTTGATTTTGGACAGGGGACTTTGACGGTCTTTGTGTTGCCGCTTGTCCCGCTGTTTTTTTTGGGCATTTCCGATAGATGTTTCTTTAGCGCCGCCTGTTGCGCCTTCGGTGTGGCGGGCGGCGCATAAAAATGGTTTTTCGGAGATTCTCTTTTGTTGCTTTACTTGATGACAGAGAAAAAAGGAAGGTGCTTGGCAATGCGCGTCGCGATTACTTTGGCCTGCAACGAATGTAAGAGCCGTAACTATCGAACCAATAAGAACAAGAAGAACGATCCCGATCGTGTCGAGTTCAAAAAATATTGCAAGTTTTGCAAGAAACATACGCTTCACAAAGAGACGAAGTAAAGGGTGATTTGATGTCCGAAGCGACGGCGGGCGGCATCGGCGGCGTGAAAAAGTTCTTTGATGAAGTTGTCGCCGAAATGAAGAAAGTGGCTTGGTCAACGAAAGAGGAGCTTGTCCGTTATACAGGCGTCGTTGCCGTTGCGGTGGCACTCGTTTGTGTCCTCATTTGGGTCTGCGACACTTTCTTTGCCCGCGTGTTCCATTTTATTTTGAGGTAACAAAATGGAGCTATCAAGCAGAGACGCCGGGCGGCGTTGGTATGTTATCCACACATATTCCGGCTACGAAAACAAAGTTAAGGTCAACTTGGAAAAGAAAATCGAAAGCCAAAATCTTCAGGACAAGATTTTCAACGTGGTCATTCCTTTGGAGAACGACGTGGAAGAAGTTGACGGCAAAGAACGCGTCGTTAAGCGGAAACTGTTTCCCGGCTACGTCCTTGTGGATATGATCGTCGATAATTATTCGTGGTATATCGTCCGTAACACGGAAGGAGTCACGGGCTTTGTGGGAACGGAGAAGGATCCCATTCCCCTTTCCGACGAGGAGGCGCAAAAGATTCTCTCCGGCACAATGGGCGAGGTGGCCTTCGCTGTCGGTGACCGGGTGACGGTGACGGACGATTGGTTCGAGGGCAAAAGCGGCGTGATTGTCGAAATAAACGCCGCCGAAGCGCGTGCCAAGGTGGAAATCGACGGCAAACCGGTGGATTTGGAGTTTGCCTTGTTGACAAAGGAATGATTTTGCCCGGTACGGGCAACGATTCCCTTTTAAGGAGGTGAGATAATGGCCAAAAAAGTCGTAAAGATGGTTAAGTTGCAGGTTCCGGCCGGCAAGGCGACACCGGCTCCTCCGGTAGGCCCGGCATTAGGTCAGGCGGGTGTCAACATTATGGCGTTCGTCAAGGATTTTAACGAGCGCACCGCCAAGCAAGCGGGACTTATAATCCCCGTGGAAATTACGGTCTTTGAGGATCGCTCCTTCACGTTTATCACCAAAACCCCTCCGGCGGCGGTGTTGCTCAAGAAGGCGGCGGGCATAGAGACTGCTTCCGGCGAACCCAACAAAAAGAAAGTAGCCAAGATTCCCCGTGCAAAAGTGCGGGAGATCGCCGAAACGAAGATGCCCGATTTGAATGCGGCGAGCATTGAAGCGGCCGAGCGCATTGTTGCCGGTACGGCGCGTAGCATGGGCATTGACATTACCGATTGATGCGGGAGATTGTTTAATCGTTATTACCGCAAAGGAGTTTTAGCATGGCTAAACACGGCAAGAAGTACGAAAACGCATTAAAGGAAGTCGAGGACGGGAAGCTTTATCCCGTCGGTGAAGGCATTGAACTCTTAAAGAAAATCGCCTTTGCCAAGTTTGACGAAACCGTGGAGTTGCACGTCCGCTTGGGCGTTGATCCCAAGTATGCCGATCAGCAGGTTCGCGGCGCGATTGTCCTTCCGCACGGCACGGGCAAGAGCAAACGGGTATTGGTGTTTGCCAAGGGCGACAAAGTGGCGGAGGCGGAAGCCGCCGGCGCGGATTTTGTCGGCTCCGACGAGATTGTCCAAAAGATTCAGGGCGGCTGGCTTGACTTTGATGTGGCTGTCGCCACTCCCGACATGATGGGGACGGTCGGTCGCTTGGGTAAGGTTTTGGGTCCTCGCGGTTTGATGCCGAACCCGAAATTGGGTACGGTCACGATGGATCTTAAGAAAGCCGTAGCCGAGATTAAGGCCGGTAAAGTCGAGTACCGTACGGACAAAGCGGGCAACATTCATTGCCCCATCGGCAAGGTAAGTTTTGATGCCGATAAACTTGAAGCGAATTTCCGCACGCTTATTGATACGCTTATCAGAGTGAAGCCGGCGGCGGCCAAGGGGCAGTATATCCGCTCCGTCACGTTGACGCCGACCATGGGTCCCGCTATTCCCATAGCGGTGTGAGCGCTCACGGGAATTTTGCAAACAAACCGAGTGACCAATTAACTGACTGCGAATATAATCTCTAAGAATGGACCGCAGACAGCAGGTTTGCCGCGCCTCCTCCCGTTAAAAATTTTCAAGCGGGGATTTGCTTGGTGCGTCATCTAACGGTGCATAGCCGCCTGCCGAGGTCGGAGAGTGTGCATAGATATGCCTCCGACGGTTGTGGTCGGAGGTTTTTTCGTGAAAATTTTTTGGGAAAGGGGGTATTTCCATGGCAGTAACTTCCAAAGTTACGGACAAAAAACGCGAGTATGTGAAAAATCTTGCCGCCGATCTTAAAGCGGCTAAGGGTATTGTCCTTACCAATTATCGCGGGTTGACCGTCGCCAAGGACACCGAGCTTCGTCGCGAGTTGCGCGCCGCCGGGGTCACCTACCGCGTGGTGAAGAACACCATGTTGCGTTTGGCGGCGGATGAAGCCGGATTGAACGGGTTTGACGAACATTTGTCCGACACGACCGCATTGGCGTTTTCCACCGAGGACGCTGTCGCTCCCGCGAAGGTCATTTGCGGCTTCATGAAGAAAAACAAACTTGAAGAGCCGGGCATTTTGACCATCAAAGTCGGCGCCGTCGAAGGCAAGGTTATCGACGTCAAAGGCGTTAAAGCCTTGGCTTCGTTGCCGAGCCGTGAAGAACTCATCGCCAAACTCTTGGGCAGCATGAATGCGCCGATCAGCAATTTCGTCGGCGTTTCCCAGGGCATTATTCGCCAGTTCGTGCAAGTGCTTAACGCCGTCGCCGAGAAGAAAGCCACGGCTTAAGCCAAACCGTTTGCGCTGTGCCCAAAAGCGGCATTTTGCCGCACTAAATCAAAAAACAACACTCATTTTCTGGAGGTACGAATAATGACTAAAGAAGAAATTATGCAAGCTATTGAGAGCATGACCGTTTTGGAACTCTCCGAACTTGTTAAAGCCATGGAAGAGAAATTCGGCGTTTCCGCCGCCGCTCCCGTTGCCGTTGCCGCTGCTCCCGCTGCCGGCGGCGCTGCCGATGCCGGTGAAGAAAAGACCGAGTTTGATGTTATTTTGGCTTCCGCCGGTGACAAGAAGATCAACGTCATCAAAGCGGTTCGCGAAGCGACCGGCTTGGGACTTAAAGAAGCCAAAGCCCTCGTTGACGGCGCTCCCGCTCCGGTGAAGGAAAAAGTTTCGAAGGCCGATGCCGATGCTTTGAAAGCGAAACTCGAAGAAGCCGGCGCCACCGTCGAAGTAAAATAATAGTTTGCGTCTTTGGGGCGCAATGAAGAACGACTCGTTCCAAGCCGATTGGGACGGGTCGTTTTATTTTGCCGAAATGCCGTGACACGGTTGACGGGCGGTGTTATAATTCTTGTGACGAACGGAGAATCGGATGTGATTAAAAACGAAACTTTTAATGCGTTCTCGCTACGGTAAGCGCAAACGGCTTTGCCGAAAAGAGAAAGTTTTCAAAAAAAGGAGCCACTTATGAGTTTACGACGTAAATTGATTCTGTCTCTAAGCGGATTACTTTTCTTAGCGGCGTCGGTTACGGCGAACGCCGCTCCCGTCGTCGTCACCGGCGTCGGCGGCACGGAACGGGCGGCGCTCCATGACGCCATGCGCCGTGCCGTTGAGCAGGAAGCCGGCGCGTATATCGACGGAAAGTCTTATGTTGAACACGAAACGCTGATAAACGACCGTATCAATACGCAAACTTCGGGATTCATTGCCGGTTATAAAGTTTTGGAATCAAGCGAAGCTTACGGTATGTGGACGGTGAAAATCAGCGCCGAAGTCAACGATGAACGCCTCAGCGCTTTTTTGACGCCGTTGCAAAAGAAAGCGCTCGTAGCCGCCAATATGGCCGACCCGCGCATTGCCGTAATTGCTACGGACGAATATAATCGCGTTGACTACGAACTGCAAAACAACATTATAAAGGGACTAAAAAATCAGGGCTTTACGCGGCTTATCGACATGGGACAGGCCAACTCGGCGCTAAAGCGGCGAATTGCCCGCGCCGATTTTTTTGGCGATGCGGCGTTGCGTAAAACCCTGCTGACGGAATTTCCCGTTGATTATTTGGTTATTGCCACCGGCACCGAAAAAATTCAATACCGGCGCGATCCCTACAATTACAATGTTCGTTCGTCGGGCAATACGGGGGGGATGGGGAGAGCGCAAACAACCATCACCGTACGCATGGTGAATGCCAATAACGGCGAAATTGTCTATGCCGATTCCGTCACCGCCGATGCCCGCGGGATGAATGCCGCCACCCGCGCCGCCAAACGCGCCGTTACCCGCGTGGTTGATGTCTTGGGACAAGCGGCTCTCGAAAAGGCCGCCGACCCGACGCAACATATTCGGTTGTTGATAACGAATAATGCATTGGGCGGCTTGAGTGACGTGTATGATCGTTTGACGCAGTTGCCGGGCGTGATAAATGTTTACACGCGCAGCAGTTCCTTTGGCAATATTGAAGCGGATATAGATTTTACGGGTACAGCCGCCGACTTCGCCCAACTTTTGACGTACGAAAAAATTCCCGTACGCGAATTGAGCGCGGAACACATAGTAATCGGCCGGTAAGCGGCAATGCCGCAATCACGCTTGCAAAAATGCTTTTGCCACCGCCAAATCTTCGGGGGTGGTTATTTTTATGTTGCGATAATCGCTTTGCACTATTTTTACGCGGGCGTTTTGCAACCTTTCGACCAAACTTGCGTCGTCCGTGCCGAGGAATTTTTCGAGCGTCGCTTTTTCGTACGCCGCCAAGATGATGTCTTTCCTAAAGCCTTGGGGAGTTTGTACTTCCCACAGGTTACGGCGATCGGGGGTAGCGATGACAAAGCCGTCGGCATCCGCCGCTTTAATCGTGTTCGTTTCGGGAACGGCGGCGATGGCACCGCCGAATTCGCGAGCGGCATCGACAACGTTTTCAATGACCGATAACCCGACGAAGGGACGGGCGGCATCGTGCACCAGTACCACGTCGGTATCCTCCGGCAAAATCTTCAGGGCATTGGCGATGGAGTACTGCCGCTCACTGCCGCCGGCTGTCACTTGCCACGGTTTTAGAGTTTGATCGGAGGTTAAAATCATTCGCGTCAAGGCTACTTCTTCTTCGGCAACGGCGACAATCATCGAATCAATCGCCGCCGTCGCCGAGAATTTGCGCATGGTGCGCAAAAGCATGGGGACGCCCTCCAAGTCAAGAAATGCTTTGTTCATGGATATGCCCATTCGCGAACCGCGTCCCGCCGCCGGGAAAATAACCGTTACCATTATTTGCCTCTTTTCATACGGTTGATGGCCGAAAATAACGCCAGTATGGAGGAAGTTATTATGTCCGTATCAAGTCCCGCACCCCAGGTTATTTTGCCGCTTTCGCCCACCAAACCTATGTACGAAACGGCACGGGCGTTTTGCCCGATCTCCAAGGCGTGTTCGCTGTACGTCAAATCTTTGTAATGAATCTTCAAGTTTTCCTGCAAGGCGTTGGACACGGCGTCCAAACGGCCGTTGCCCCGGGCGGGCAGTTTTTGCAGTTTGCCGTCGATTTCAATATCCACTTCGCCGCGACGCATCCCGTCCGGCTCTTTTTTGAGCAGGAAATCTATGAGTTTGTAAGGCGTATCGACATTGACATATTCGTCGAGGAAAATTTGGTATATCTCGTCGGGCAAAAGTTCTTTGTGTTCGCGGTCGGATACGCCTTTGACGCAGTAGCCGAAGTCTTCGCGCATTTTTTTCGGCATATCAATGCCGTATTTTTGTTCCATGATGTAGCCGACGCCGCCTTTGCCGCTTTGGCTGTTTATGCGGATAACGTCGCCTTCGTATTCGCGCCCCACGTCTTTGGGGTCAATGGGCAAATACGGCACCGTCCAGCGGGACGGATCGTTTTCTTCGCGGTAGCGCATACCTTTGGCGATGGCGTCTTGATGCGAACCGGAGAAGGCGGCGAACACCAACGCCCCCGCATAAGGTTGCCGATCATAGACGTGCATACGGGTGACCCGCTCATACATTTCGACAAGTTCCGGCATATTTGAAAAGTCAAGCCCGGGATCGACACCCAAAGCGAACATATTCATACCGATCGTAACGATGTCCACATTGCCCGTCCGTTCGCCGTTGCCAAACAGGGTTCCTTCAATGCGCTCGGCACCGGCCAACAATCCCATTTCCGAATCCGCAACGCCGCAGCCGCGATCGTTGTGGGGGTGAATGGACAGTACCACGTTGTCGCGATATTTCAGGTTTTGCGAGATGTACGCGACTTGCATGGCGTATATGTGCGGCATACTCATTTCAACGGTCACGGGGATGTTGATAATGGCTTTGCGGTCGGCGGTCGGTTGCCACACGTCCAAGACGGCGTTGCAAACTTCAAGGGCGTATTCCGGCTCCGTGCCGGTGAAGCTTTCGGGGGAATATTCAAAGCGGTAATTTTCGCCCGCTTCTTCGGTCAGCTTTTGCAACAGTTTGGCGCCGTCCACGGCAATTTTTTTAATCTCGTCCTTGTTCATCTTAAACACTTGTTCGCGCTGGGCGACGCTGGTGGAATTGTAGACGTGGACAATGGCATTTTTGACGCCCTTTAGCGCCGCGAAAGTTTTTTTGATGATATGTTCCCGCGCTTGCGTCAAGACCTGAATCGTGACGTCGGGAGGGATTAAGTTGTCCTCCACCAAGCGGCGCAACAGAGCATATTCGGTGTCGGAGGCGGCGGGGAACCCGACTTCGATTTCCTTGAAGCCGATTTTAATGAGCATTTTGTAAAACTCAATTTTTTCGTCGATGCTCATGGGGATAACGAGGGACTGGTTGCCGTCGCGCAAATCAACGCTGCACCATATCGGCGCCCGGTCGGGATATTCTTTGTTTGCCCAGCTGAGATCGATAGTGGGCGGCATATAATAACCTTTTTTATATTTGGTGAAATTTTTCATGTAAAGCGGAGTACCTCCTTTTGCCACTCCCGCAACAATGGGAAATTTTATCAAGTTACGATACCATATATGGACGACAAATGCAAGGGAGGTTTCGAGGGGCGCACGGCTTTCGGGGACGCCGACAAAAAAGCGCCGCCTTCAATATTGAAGGCGGCGCGGTATGCACCGGTACGGTCTGAAATTTACAGTCCCGCTTGTTCCTTAAGCGTTGCCGCTTTATCCGTGTGTTCCCACGGCAAGTCAATATCGGTACGGCCAAAGTGACCGTAGGCCGCCGTTTGCCGATAAATCGGGCGGCGCAAATCGAGCATCTTGATTATGCCGGCCGGACGAAGGTCAAAGTTTTTGGCGACGAGTTGTTCGATGAGTTCTTCGTCAACTTTGTTCGTGCCGAAGGTATCGACCATTACGGAGACGGGTTTGGCGACACCGATGGCGTAAGCCAACTGTATCTCGCACTTATCCGCCAAACCGGCCGCAACCACGTTTTTCGCCGCGTAACGTGCCGCATAAGCCGCCGAACGATCAACCTTCGTGGGATCTTTGCCGGAGAAGGCGCCGCCGCCGTGACGCGCCCAACCGCCGTAGGTATCGACGATGATTTTGCGCCCGGTCAGCCCGGAATCGCCTTGCGGACCGCCGATGACGAATTTGCCCGTGGGGTTCACGAAGTATTTTGTTTCGGGCTTTAGAAATTCGGCGGGCACGACGGGTTTAATGACCAGTTCGATCATGTCTTTTTCAATCTGCTCCAAGGTTGCCTCGGGAGCGTGTTGCGTGCTTATAACCACGGTATCGACGCAGACGGGCTTGCCGTCCTCGTAGACCACGGTGACTTGCGTTTTGCCGTCCGGGCGAAGATATTTCAAGGTGCCGTCTTTTCTGACCTCCGTCAAGCGACGGGCAAGACGTTGCGCCAAAGCGATGGGGAGCGGCATAAATTCCGGCGTTTCGTTGGTGGCATAACCGAACATCATGCCTTGGTCACCGGCGCCGGTGGCTTCCGCTTCGTCGGCGGAACCTTTTTTGGCCTCAAGAGCCTTGTCAACGCCCAAGGCGATGTCGGCGGATTGTTCGTCCAAAGAAACCAACACGCCGCAAGTTTTGGCGTCAAAACCATAATTGGCGTCGGTGTAGCCAATATCGGCGACGGTTTCGCGAATAATGTGCGGAATATCCACATAGCAGGAAGTGGAAATCTCGCCGACCACATGAACCTGGCCGGTGGTGACGACCGTTTCGCAAGCCACGCGGCCATTGGGATCCCGGGCGATTATGGCATCGAGTACGGCATCGGAGATTTGATCCGCCATTTTGTCCGGATGTCCTTCGGTGACGGATTCGGAAGTAAACAACATACGTTTTTTGCTCATGAAAATGCCTCCTGACAACGAAAAACCCCTTTTTCCGGCGTTCCCGAAAAAAGAGGTCCTATTGCACTCATCTGTCGGGAATTGGCACCGTTTGCCGTTTGGTTGGAACGAAGACGCTCCTTCGGCAATGGTTGCCGCGGTTTCATAGGGCCGGTCCCTCCACCGCTCTTGATGAGGTTGTTGTTAAGTTTTACAAACGTCAGTTTACATCTTTTACCCCCGCTTGTCAAGAAAAAAATCCCCCCGACGTTGTTTTACGCGGGGGGATTTGTCACATGGCGCGTTGCACTTTGCCGGAACGCAAGCAACGGGTGCAAACGTTGATGCGTTTGACTTCGCCGTCAACCACGGCGCGAACACGCTGAATGTTCGGTTTCCATTTGCGTTTGGTTTTCAAATGGGAATGGGAAACGTTCATGCCGCTTTGCATACCTTTGGCGCAAACTTCACATACGGTAGCCATGCCGACACCTCCTTAAACATCGTCGGGGGCAACGGGCAAAGCACACCCGCGCCGCATAAAAGCCGACAATCCGTCGGCCGCATTTGTCATAAAGGTTGCCCTCACCCATGCAGAAAGGAGAAAAGGCACAGGCAAGAGCAAAAGCATTATAGCAAAAATAACTTGCCTTGGCAAGGGGCAACGGCAATTTTTTCCGCCGCTGTGACAAAGTCCCGCCGAACGGTTCTGCAAAATGACTTGCCGCTTGTTTGCCGTATCAAAACATCTTGCCCAATATAAACCAAAGGCGCTGGCGGCTTTCGGCATCACGGCTCATGAGAGTGTCGCGGCCGATGCGCCTTGCGTAGTCAAACCGGGCGAACCAATCGCCGGGGCGGGTATAGGAAAGGCCTACTCCGCAGCCTTTCAAGGTCATGTTGTCCTCGCCGCCGGCTTTGCCGATGCGGACGTGGCCGGCGTCGTAGTACACGCTTAGGGTCAACCCGTTAATCGGCGTGTGATAGCGAAATTCCGCCGTGCCGAGAATCCCCTCGTCGCCGGAGGCTTCGCCTTGGGGGTAGGCTCTTACGCCGTGTGCGCCGCCCAAGTAAATGTGTTCGGAGCTGTCAAGATTGTTCGCCGCTTTTTGCCCGGAGAGTTTCATCATTACATCGAACCGCTTGCCAAAGTCGTGGACAGCCGTAAGGTCGAAGGTGCCTTTGGTGAAATGTCCCTTGGTGTTTCCCGCGTCGGCGATGCTTTCGGCCGCCGCCGAATCCGGCGTCAAAGTGCCGGTTGTAAGCCCCGCATTGTAGGACAATCGGTCTTTCTTGCCGCGCA
>CAJORE010000266.1 GCA_905236595.1 uncultured Selenomonadaceae bacterium
CCACATTTTCTCGGCACTGAGCCAATAAATCTGACCGCCTGTCTCCTCTGCTCCCGGAAATCGCTCGGCTACTATATTGGTGTAGCGTTTCTCGCTGACCTTTTCTTTCAGGGGATCGGAAATATAGTAGCGCACTTTTACGCTTCCGTCTTTGCCGGAGAGTTGCCAATTCATAGTGGCAAGCTCCGTTATGAATAAGTCACCATCGAGACAAACGGCATATTGGCTGGTATCTGATTCGTATTCGCCATGCATGACGGTTTCCACAAAGATGTAGTAGTAGCGATTGCTTTTTGCGTCATGAATCACGCTCGGCTGCCCAGCCGATTCGCCGGTCAGAATATCCGGCACATGGGCATTGCCGGCAAGGTTGAGTTCTGCATGATGCCTCTCCCATTTTCTCTCAATAAGTTCCTCGCACTCCAAATGAGGGAGGCCGTCGTAAAAGCCATTCTTGGCTTTCAATATTTCCAAATTGCCGTCGTGATTGGCATAGTGCCATTTGCCCCAGTTTGCGTCCTTGGACGGCTCGACAAACCAGCCATCCTCGCCCCTGTCCGTTTGCGCCAGAATGTCAATCTGGTGTTCTACTCGCATAGGAGCAGCAAACGCCACACCTACGGCCATGACGAGTCCCGACAAAGCCAAGCCCAGTATTCTTGCCCACGACATAATGTTCCCTCCCAAAACAAAACTACGGTTGATATTCGACAGTACTCCTGCCCATTCCTTCTAAAATCAAAACGTATGATTTCAAATTGTTTTCTGGTAATGTCACTGGGGTAGTTATGCATGGCGCGCACCTCCTTTGTTCATATGATAGCATATTTGTCTCATATTTGATAGATACTAAACAGGTTCTTACGGATGAAGAGTTTCAGCGAAAGTACGGAGTGAATCGGACGACATTTTAGGCAATGGAAAATGTTCTCCACGATGCATATCGGAGGGATCATGCACGGGGCGGACGTCCACCGAAACTCTCTGTCCGTGATCGCCTTTGTGCCTGCTTGACATGCTGCCGCGAATATCGAACGCTGGAAAACATCGCGATTGACCATAATGTTGCCAACGATCTTTCATAAAGCAGGATTTTTCCCGAGCCGCGGCGAATCGGTGACAAACTGTAATTTATGCTAATACGCGCTCGCGGGGGGGGGAATACATCGGTGTTTTTTCCCCGCGAACGCCGGGAGATTCATATGCGGCTTGAAGAAATTATCAACGAACATCGGCAGACGCTGAACGAAACGGACATACTCGTCTACAAGTACATCGTGCAAAATCGAGCGGCGGTGCGCCATATTTCCATTCACGAACTGGCGAAAAATTGTGCCGTGTCCTCGACGACCATTGTGCGCTTCGCCCAAAAACTGGGCTTTGACGGTTTCGGTGACCTAAAATCAATGCTGAAAATGGAAGAGGGTGCAAAATCCTATTGTCAAACGGACGTGACAGCGGATTTGCACGATTTTTACCGCCAAACCGCCGACAAGATTTTCAAGCGCAATTTTGACGAAGCCAGCCGCCTAATGCACGAAGCGAACCGCGTCTTTATTTTTGCGTCCGGCTATGTGCAAAGCAACGTGGCGCAAGAACTCAAGCGCCTGTTCTTTTACGACAACGTACTGATTTACGAAATAAGCGGCAAGGAAGAATTTAATTCGCTCTCAAAAAACATCGGCAAAGACGATTTGTTTATCTTCGTGTCGCTTTCGGGCGAAACGCCTTTGGTGGTCGATTTTGCCGAACGCTTGCAGCTTTTAGACGTGCCGTTCATCTCCATAACCAAGTTGCATGACAACACACTCGCCGGTCTGTCCACGATTAACCTCTATGTGTCGCCCGCGCAATTCGGACTGTACGACAACGCCGAAGAACACACGGCATTTCAATCCATGCTGCCCTATTTTATGTTGATAGAAGTATGGTATGTGAAGTACCGTCTGTACTTAAGACGTTTGGAAAATGCTGCCGAAAATGCCCCGTAACAAAGTACGCGAAATGTACCAAAATACAAGCGAAGGTCGCTGTTCCCAAAAGCCGCTAAACTATTGCTTTGGCGGTTTTTTTGTTGTATCCTTGCCCTCAACAAAAAACAAATTCATTTTTGTCGGGAGGAATTGACATGAGCATCAGTAAGGATCGTTTGATGCAGGGAATGCAACGGTTCGGCGGTGCAATGTACACGCCGGTTATCCTGTTTGCGTTCTTCGGTTTGACGGTGGCTTTGTCCATCATCTGCAAAAACGAAAGCATATTGGGAAGCCTTGCCGCGCAAGGAACTGTTTGGTACGATTTTTGGTACGTGGTGGAACAAGGCGCGTGGACGGTGTTCGCGCAAATGCCCATTCTCTTTGCGATTGCCGTGCCTATCGGGTTTGCCAAAAAAGAGCC
>CAJORE010000267.1 GCA_905236595.1 uncultured Selenomonadaceae bacterium
GCGGTCAACGGATTTCTTCCAAGGGGGGGATGCAGGGAAGAGGAGTGCCGCCGGAAACTTATCGTAATCTTATCTTACTATAATCAATAGGAAGGAGTTGTTTCTTGTGGAGATGCTCTTTGGCTTCATCGTGCTTTTGGTCTGCTTGATTATCGGCGTGCGGCACGGTGGACTTGGGCTTGCCGTAATAAGCGGTATCGGCCTCGTTATTTTTACCTTCGTATTCGGCTACAAGCCCGGCAAACCGCCGATTGATGTTATGCTCATCATCATGGCGGTCGTAACCTGCGCGGGATTTTTGCAAACATCGGGCGGTTTGACGGTCATGTTAAAATACGCCGAAAAATTCTTGCGCAGCAACCCCAAGCGCATAACGATTTATGCGCCGCTCACCACTTGGTTCCTGACGGTGTTGTGCGGTACGGGACACGTTGTCTACACCATGTTCCCCATTATCTATGACATCGCCATAAAACAAAATATTCGCCCCGAACGGCCAATGGCCGTTGCGTCGGTTGCGTCGCAAATGGGTATTTGCGCCTCACCGGTATCGGTGGCGGTTGTGTCCATCGTTGCTTTTTTGGCGGCGGCAGGTCACGAATATTCCGTGTTGCAGATTCTGATGGTTTCCATTCCCGCGACGGGGTTGGGCGTATTCTTCGCCGCATTGTGGAGTTACAGACGCGGCAAGGAACTGTCCGACGATAAAGAGTTTCAAGAGTTCATCAAGGATCCGGCCAACCGCGAGTATGTGTACGGCGATTCCGAAAGTCTCTTAGATAAGGAGTTGCCGACCGAATATTATCGCGCTACGATGATCTTCCTCGTGGGCATTCTCGTCATTGCCGTCTTGGGCAATTTCCCCGGTTTGTTGCCGGCGTTCCCGCCGAAGCCTGATGCCGCGCCGAAACCGATTTCAATGGTTTTGGTCATTCAAATGGTTATGCTGTTAATCGGTGCGCTCATTTTGTTGACGTGTAAAGTAAAAGCCAAAGACGTCGGCAACTCGCAAGTTTTCCGTTCCGGCGTTGTGGCGCTTGTTTCCGTTTACGGCGTGGCGTGGATGGCAGACACGTTCTTCGGCGCACACATGGCGTTTTTGAAGGAATTTTTGGGCAATGCCGTCAAAACTTATCCGTGGGCGTACGCGGTGTTGGCTTTCTTGACGAGTAAACTTGTGAACTCGCAAGGTGCGGCCATTGCGATCGTCGTCCCCATGGCGTTAAACGTCGGTATGGATCCCGTGCTGATTTTGTCGTTTATCTCTGCTTGCTACGGCTACTTCTTCTTGCCGACTTACCCATCGGATTTGGCGTGTATCGGGTTTGATCGTTCCGGCACGACGAAAATCGGCAAGTACATTTTGAATCACAGCTTTATGATTCCGGGGCTTATCGGCGTCATAAGCGGCTGTTGCGTCGGTTACGTCGTGGCTCATGCCATTTTGTGATGTGTGCGCTTGAAAAATAATATTGAATGTTCCCAAGAAATCCTGCTGTTGTTATGCGGCAGGATTTTTGTTTTTTATGTCGAAAACAGACGTTAGGAATTTTTGAATTTTTGGTACAACTTGTTGTTATGCGCCGTTTGATACGCCGAGGACGCGGCAGACGGCAATACACAAACGGTTATTGGCGATGCGTCTTTGTCGGGTACGTCGAATGTTTTCGAGTGTTTTGCGGCAATAACTACGGTCGGCGGTTTGCTTTTTGGAACGGGACACGCTATTATGTATTGGACGAATGAGAGGTTTTGCAGTTATGATAAAGCGTTTTGTCGGCGTCATGGCGTTGCTGACGATCACGGTGTTTTGCTTGCCGACGATGGTGATGGCGGCTAAAGCTTCCGAACCGAAGCCGATCGGCCTGTTTGCCACAATAACATCTCACTACGAAGAGCAGGACGGAACTACGACGTTGTTTCGGCAACACTTGAGCGAAGTGCGCCGCGTTGAAGAATACGACGGCAATTACAGCGAAATGTTTCGCGCTCTTGACTTGTGGAACACGGAGGAAAAAAAGCAAATGTATTCGCGGCGCAAAAAAATGATTGCCGCCGCTCGCGGACATTTGGCGGAGGCGCCCGAATATTTTCACGGTTATTACGACAGCCAAAACGTAACGGTGAACAGAGCTGATTCGACAGCGGTCAGTTTATTGACTTTGCCTGCCGATTACATGGGCGGTGCTCATGGTATGTACGGCAAATACGGCGTGAATTTTGATACGGCGACGGGCGAAAAATTAAAGCTGTCCGATGTGTTCGGCGATGTCCCGCAAACGGCGGCGGTGATACTTGAGCGGTTATATGAGCGGTATGGGACGGAGCCTTTTTTTGACCATACTGCGGAAAAAGTGGAAAAGGCTCTTGCCGAAAATACCGTAAGTTGGACTCTTGACAACGACGGCGCGACGTTTTATTTTAACCCGTATGAATTGGCACCGTATGCTGCGGGTATTTTGTCGGCGCGAGTGTACTTTGCCTTTGACAAGGGGCTTTTTAAGGACAAATACCGCGTGACCCCGGCTGCTTACGTTTTGCCGATTGACGATGCGTTGCCGTTAGTGCCGGACGGTCAAATTTCTTTTGTAAAAGTGGCGATAATTGATGGCAAATGCCGTGTCAGCGCCGGTGAGGAGGAAGTTTTGACCGACGGTAACTACAGCGATGAATACGGAATGTTTATTCATAGGAGCAACGGCCAAAATTTTGTTTGGGTCGATGTCAAAAACGGCGATACGGACGTCCGCGAGATTTTGGTGTATGCTTTGGCGCCGAAACTCCGGTATGTCGGCACATTAAAACGCACATTCATTGACCCGGACAGCAACGAGCATGAACAACGTCGCTTATGGATGACCAATCCCGACGGCTTCATGCTGTATAAAAACGTAACGCTTAAGGCAGAGAGCAAGACCGACATTGGCAGCGTTGGCGAAGACGGTATGTTGGTTTTCGGATGAGGAGGATATAAACTGTTATGGCACTAATCGAAGGCTTGGCGGTCGGGACGTTCGCGGCGATTGTGGCGGCGGCGGGAACGAGCTGGGGAACGGCATATTTCATGCGGGCAAACGATTCGGGCAAAAACGAGTTGGCCGCCCGTGATGAACAGATCCGTTTGGCGCGGGCGCTTCATTCCGAAGTGGCGGCGTTTATGGAAATATATAAATCCACCCAACTTCCCGATACCGCGCCCAATAAAGAGGACGAACACAAATCGTACCGTTTGGAGCAAAATTACGCGGCGGTCTACGAGAAAAACGCCGACCGTATCGGCATACTTAACGAAACGGATATACCGAACATTGTGTCGTTATACACCTATATGAATGCATTGGGGGACGCGTTGGCCATTTTGTCCGAGCGTTGGGACAAGTACGCCGAATATGTTGCCGATTTGGAGCCTTTGGAAAAGGATGAGGACGGGAACGAGGACGAAGAAGAGGCGGCGCTTAGGAATGCGGATTTGACGAAACGGTTTGCGGAAGTCAAAAGCGCTTATGCCGCCGCGCATATTTATCAAGACAAGGTATTTATTTTGCAAAAATATGTTTTGGAACAGCTTGCCCGTTATGGGGCGTAGTTGTTAAAGGTGCAGTCATGGGACTTATAAA
>CAJORE010000268.1 GCA_905236595.1 uncultured Selenomonadaceae bacterium
CGGTGTCGGCGACCCGATTTTCTGGGGTACGCTCCGCCCCATTACGGCGGCTTTGGGTGCGTCTTTCGCGCTTACGGGCAGCATCTTGGGACCTATCATCTTCTTTGTGCTCTTTAATGCCATTCGTCTCGGTATTCGTTACTACGGCATCACTTACGGCTATTCCAAAGGCACGGACATTGTGCAGGACGTGGCCGGCAACAAATTGCAGAAAATCACGGAAGGTTCGTCCATTTTGGGTTTGTTCGTCATGGGCGCCTTGGTCAATAAGTGGACGAGTGTGAACATTCCGCTGGTTGTGTCGGAAATCGACAACGCCAAGGGCGAACACGTCGTAACGACGGTGCAGGGCATTTTGGATCAGCTCATGCCCGGTTTGGTGCCGCTCCTTATGACTTTCGCGTGCATGGCGCTCATGAAGCGCAAGGTCAACGCGATTTGGATTATCTTCGGCCTTTTCGGCATCGGCATTTTGGGTTACTGGCTCGGTATTTTGTCGGTTTAAGCCGATAGGTAAACGTTGTTTGGCAAAGCAAAAGCCCCCGCCTTTTCGGCGGGGGCTTTTTGTTGTTGGTTGCGCGGCTTTTTTTGGTCGAAGGTTAGGGAAATGCCGGCGACAATTACCGCAACAAATTTTTATGCAAATTCACTATCTCGGCCATGAGCATTTTGCCTTTTATGTCGGGATGCAAGCCGTCGATGGACAGCCCCGTGTCCAAAAAGCGGCGACTGCTGTCGTAAAAATACGGTTCCAAGTCGATAAAATATTTTTGCTTTTTGATAAAGGCGTTGACGATGGTCAGTTTGTCATGCCATTTGGGATCGGTTTCGGCTTGGAACGCATAGGCGATGTTGGCGGGGTTTATGGGCATGAGCGTCAGAAAAATCGGGCGGATGTCGTTGTCCTCGCACAGGTTGCGCATGGCCGTCAAATCGTCGATGATGTCGGCGGCGGAAATCTCTTCGGCACGCAGACTGTTGCTGCCCATTAAAATCAAGAGGTTCATTGGTTGCCAAGGCAAGACGTCCGTCGTGAAGCGCTCCAAACTTGTGCGGGAGGTGTCACCGCTTCTGCCCAAATTTATCACGGGAAAGTCAAGGTAGGTGCCGTAGCTGTACTCCAAAGCGCAGGGCGGATATGATACGGCGCCGCCGCCGTGGGTGATGCTGTCGCCGAAAATGGCGGTGGTTATGCGCGTGTAGTGTTCGGCGACCGTAAATTTTTCGGGAGCCGAGAAGTGGCCGACGGTGCGCCCGTTATCGTCCACGGCGCGTACCCGCCAATAATAATCCCCGGCCCAGGGACGCGCATATTCGTCGTAACAGGTGGAAGCGTTTTCGACAGTATAGTACCATACGCGATCGTCGGCGGGCAATGTGTCGCCGACGGGTGGTTTGGTCGTAAGCTCCACTTCGTATTTGCGCTGGCCGTTGAGAGGAATCCATTCGTAGACGGGGTAGAGCGGTTGTTCAAAATGGGGCATTTGATCAAAATTATTGATGAGTGGTTTGTCCGGCATGGGCAGAGCGGCGTCGATGGTTATCGGTTCGGCTTTCGAGAATTCGCCGATTGGCTCGTGGTGCAGACCCAAGGCGCGCACTCGCCAATAAACCTGCCGGAAATGGCGAAACGGCCTTAAATCCGCTTGGTACCCGTTGGTGAAGATTTGCCGCGTGGAGGCCAAACTGCGGCGCTTGCTTAGGGTTGTGCCGCCTTCTCTTTCCGGCGTGTCCGATAAAATTTCCAACTCGTAACACACCGCCGTCGGCACGACGTGCCACAGCAAAAACGGCATCAGACTGGCCGGTTTGTCCTTGGTGTACCGGGAAATGGACACGGGCTTTAGCGGTTCGCGGTAACGGGGGTTCAAGATTATTTCGCCCGGGGCGGAGACTTGGCCGAACATACCGTAAGCGCTAACGCGATAATACATGGGGACGGCGGTTTTTGGCGTACGGTAGTTCGCACCCACCGCAAAATCGTCGGCAATGACGCGGTAGGCGGGGGCGGCGTTGGCCAGCCCCGTCGTACGCATAAACGTTTCCACGCGGTAAAAGCACGGATAGGGAAGCGGTTGCCACGTCAAATCAAGCGTGCCGTCGTCGTTTTCCGTGAAGCTCGTTGACGGGCGCATGGTGTGCAGTTTCAGCACGTCCGCTTTTTCGACGACGAAAACCTGCAACGACGTAAACGCCAGTATTATCAACAGGAATGTAAAAAATTTCTTCATGAGATCAATCGCAGTACAGTTTCTTCGTGTATGCACACTTCGTGAACAAAATCCCGCAAATAATCGGGAAATATCATTTCCCGGCGGCAAAGTTCGGCAAGGGCGGCGATGTTTTTTTCGCGCTCCACGGCGTATTCGATGCGCAACAATAATTGCGACAGGCGACGGCGCACTTTCGGTGAATAGAGGGATTTCAGCGCGGTGACGGAGGCTTTGGAGCGGGCGGCCTTGATAAGCCACGATTTTGTTTGCAGATCGGCGCCGAAATTGTCAAAGCCCATGGCGACAAAGGCACCGACGTCGGCGTCGTCGCGTTCGGCGTAGGTGAAGTCGATTTCCTTAAAGACGGCATCGTTGAAAATTTTGACGATGTCGTTTTTTGTCCAAAAATGCCGTCCGTCCACGTTGAACCTGCCGATGGCCAATTCGCGCAATATCTTATGGCAACGGGCGTTGTAAAAAAAGGCCACCACAAAGCCCGTGTCCTTTAATTTGCGGCTTATGTCCATCACCGTTGCGTAAGGCTCATAGCTCCAGGTAAGGCACTCCTTGGCGAGAATGATGTCGAAGGTTTTGTCGGGGTACGGCAAATGGGCGGTGCGACCGTCATGTACGGTCGGTATGGCGCGAAGCCGTTCTTAGGGCGCAAAATCATCAATTTCGGCGGCTA
>CAJORE010000269.1 GCA_905236595.1 uncultured Selenomonadaceae bacterium
CTTCGCCCGGGCAATGCGGGACAATCCCGCCGTGGCGGATAAAATGCGCGACCTACGCAGTTTGTTTGAACGCTATCAAAACCTTTCAACCGCCGAACGCATAAGGGCGGGAATGAGTTTTGACGCACCGCAAAGCACGGTACGCGAAACCATGCAACGAGGAGCGAACAAATTTTACGACGAGTTTGTTGAGGAGCTTGGCTCTGTCGAAAGGTTGGTAAAGAAACTGACCGACCTGTCAAGCGGCGTTTTGACGCCTACCAAAGACACGATGATAAACTTGCGCAACGCAAGGGGCAACCTCGGCATTGGGCTGGCTTTCTTCGGCGGCGATACGCAAGCGGCGGTTGACGGGCTAAAGTCCAATTTTGCGGGAGTGAATTTCGAGGGATTTAAGACTGTGCAGATGATCCTAAAAGACATCGGCGCGGATAAAAGCCGTGAAACAATGGAAGATTTTATGGGCTATTGCACGGCGAAACATATGCTTGACATTCATGCCCACAACCATGAGGTTGAGCGGGAAATCCAAAAGAGAAAAGACAAACTCGCCGAATTGGAAGAACAGCTTGAAACAGCCGACGAAAAAAGCAAGAAACGTCTGAACCGGGCAATCGAAATCCAAAACGAGAAACTTGCCAATCTAAAACCTTATGACACGCCCGTAGACCTTGACGAAAAAACTTGCCGGGACATGGTTCGGGGCAAAGAAAATATTTACGGTCGGGCGCAAAAAGATTTGGTACGCTACAGCCGCACATTGATTGACGTGCTTTATTCGGAAGGACTGATAAGCGAGAAGCACCACCACAATTTAACGGAGAACGAATTTGAAAACTACGTCCCGTTGTTCCGCGAACACGAAGAAGACCCAAGCAAAACATTCGGGGACAGCCTAAAACATTTAATGGGGTCGTCGAGGGCGGTTATTAACCCGCTTGAGAGCATACAGGCGAACACAATAAAAATTATGCAGTCGGTTATGAAAAATCGCGGCGTGTTGAATCTTGCCCGTCTTATCGAAAGTTGCCCCGAAGGGGCTTGTGGTTGTCACATTACAATACTGGAGAAAGACGAGAAAGCCGAAGGGAGAGCGATTGTCTACCACGACCAAGGAATAAGGAAACGCATCGACACAAGCCCCGAGGTCGCAGAAGCGTTAAACTCTTTCTTAACGGCGTCACCGTCACACATACCGGCGTTTTTGACATTCCCGTCAAAACTGCTTAGAGCAACCGCAACGACGTTGAATCCCGGCTTTGGCATTGCCAACCCCATAAGGGATTTTGTCGATGCCTATATCCACAATCAATTCGGCTTCGGCTTTAGGGACTGGCTCGACGGCTGGGTGTCCGCATTTAACCAAGACCAATACTATTACGAGTTTATGGCGAACGGCGGCGGGCAAGCCAACCGCTTAAGCTTAGACCGCAACTATACGCGGGAACAAATAAACGCCATGACCAACGGCAAAGGGCGCTTGCTTGACAGGCTGAACATCTTGCAATGGGTGCAGAAACTTTCGGAGTTTGGCGAGAACGCGACCCGCATCGGCGTGTACCGGGCGACCAAACGCGCCATGCTGGCGCAAGGCGCAAGCGAGAAAGACGCGATAGTAAAAGCCGTGTTTGAAGGGCGCGACTACATGGATTTTGCAAGGAGCGGCAAAACCGGCAGGGAGTGGAACAAACTTGCCGTATTCGCCAACGCGAGTATTCAGGGTTGGGACAAGACGCGGCGCACGGTGTTCGGCGCGATTGAAGATATGCGCTCGAACGATCCAAAACGCAAGGAACGAGGGACGCAAACGATACTCCGCATAGCGGCGCAAGCCGCCTTGCCCGCGTTGCTGTTGTTCCTTTGGAATAAGGACGATGACAAATATAAGCAGTTGCCCGACTGGGTGAAGGAAACGCATTGGATTGTCACCTTCGGCGACACGGTGATGCGCATACCAAAAGGGCAGGATTTGACAATACGCCTGTTCTCAAACGTGATAGAACGCGGACTTAACGCGACGTACAACGGTATGCCGTTTGACGCGCAAAAAGCGTTTATGAAACCCGTGAGCGACGCATTGCCCGACTTTTTCCCGACGGCTGTCCTGCCGATAGCCGAAGCAATGGCGAACCATTCGTTTTTCTTAGACCGCCCGATTGTCAGCAGGAAACTGGAAAATCTACCGACGACGAAACAGGCCAACACCTTCACATCGTCGCTGGCGAAATTCATCAGCAAGGAGCTTGCCGACCTTACGGGCAAGGAGATAGCGCCGTTAAAAATCGACCACGTTATAAACGGATATTTGTCGGTACCGGGCAAGACGGCAACACAAATGATTGACTTGCTTTCGGGTGAGAAGAACTTGAACCTCACCACGGAAGAATTGCCGTTAATCGGGCGCTTTATGGTACAACCCTATAAACACCCCGCCGCCGTGGAGCGATACTATGAGCAGTTGGACAAGCAATTAAAATTCCACAACCTGTTTACGCAGACGAAAGAGCGCGTTCCCGAATACGATGAGCAGTTGTATAAAAAATTGAGCAAACTGCAAAAGCCGATGGCCGAACTGTTAAAAGCGGAACAGGCGTTAATTACAAACAAAAGCCTAACCATGGAACAGCGACGGCAACGGCAAATCAACATCAACAAAAGGCGCATTGCTTTAATAAAGCGTGCATTGAATGAATAATTTCACAATGGAGCAGTCGTTTTTGCGATTGCTCCTTTTTGCACCCATTAGAGGAAGTGATGCCAAATGTAGTAATTTAGTGTTATTAGTGATAGCTAAAATCGTTAATGAATTACAAAAAAAGAGAGGTTGGACTTAAAATGGCAAACAAATTCGGGGGCATTGAATTGGGCGGCGCATTGGGCGGCTATGACATCGTAAACATTCCGGCAGACAAACTGCCGCAGGACGCGGCAAGCGCGATCGGCGCGGTGAACTCCGACCTTCTGGGCGCGACGTTTATGCCGTTATGGTACATCGGCAAACAGCTTGTGAACGGCGTCAACCATTTGTTTGTGGTCGAGGATATTCGCGTCACCAAGAACAAGGACAAGCACATTGTCGGCCTGGTAGTGAACGTGCCGCCGGGGGAGAAAGCCCTGCAGGGCGAAGGCGCAAGGATTGTTCGCATTGTCGAAAGCGAAGAGTTGCCTGCCGGGGTTGATACGGCTTTTGCCGAAGCGGAAAAACAGCTTATCGGCGTTTCTTATAAGCCGGTCATGTACATCGGCAAACAGGCCGTAAAGGGCGAGAATCACTTTATTTTGTGCGAAGCAAAAACGATTTACCCCAACGCCGAGCCTTATGCCGCTATCTTGGCGATAAACATTTTCGACGGCAAAACTTCCGTTGTCGGCGTTTTGCCC
>CAJORE010000270.1 GCA_905236595.1 uncultured Selenomonadaceae bacterium
TGAGAAGAGAAAACAAACCGAAAAAGCGCATTTAATCGCCGCTTTGGACAAAGAGAAAGTCAGCGTATATCATTGCGGCGCGTTCAGCGACTATATGTACGGCGCGATGATGAGCGCCACCCGTAACCTCGGCAAATTTTCCCTGTCGCTTTACGGCCCGGGGATGCTCCTTCGTACCCCGTCCCTTCGTCATAACGGCGAAGTCCCGCAAGGAATCCGCCAACCGAAGCTTCGCGAAGTATTGACCGACGCCAAGGAATGGGCCGGCATATTGAACTGCAAATTCGTGACGGATTTGAACCGCGCCGTCGCCAACGGAACCATCGGCGAAATTATCAAAGTTTCGGAAGCCCTGCAAGAGAAAAAAATCGCCCATATCGCCGATTACATTGCCAAAAATGCCGACCGCCTGCGCCTTATCCTGATTGCCGGCCCATCCTCCTCCGGAAAAACCTCCTTTGCCCAGCGTCTCAGGATTCAGCTTAAAGCGGACGGCTTAAAGCCGGTGTCCATTTCCCTCGACGATTATTTTGTGGACAGGGACGTCACCCCGAAGGACGAACGCGGCGAATACGATTACGAATGTCTTGATGCGTTAAACGTCGCTCTCTTCAACGAGCACATGGTCGCTTTGCTGAAAGGCGAAACGGTTCATTTGCCGCGCTACAATTTCTTAACGGGCAAAAGCGAGTTGAACGCCGGCCAAGTCATTACCGTGAATGCTGACCAACCAATAATCATCGAAGGCATCCACGGCCTAAACGAGCGTCTGACCGCCGCCGTACCCCGGGACAGCAAATACAAAATCTACGTCAGCGCCCTCATGCAGCTAAACATCGACGCCCACAACCGCATACCGACCACGGAAGCGCGGCTCTTGCGGCGCTTGGTGCGCGACCACCGCACCCGCGGCGCCTCGGCGGTGCGGACGCTCAAAATGTGGAACGATGTTCGCGCCGGAGAGGAAAAATACATATTCCCCTTCCAAGAGGAGGCGGATGTTATGTTCAATTCCGCTCTGATTTACGAGTTAGCGGTCTTAAAGCCCCACGCCGTGCCGCTCTTGTCTTCGATTACCAAGGACTTGCCGGAATACACGAAAGCGCGGCGCCTTTTGGATTTTTGCCAATATTTCACGGGAATCACGGGCGACAAAGTGCCGAGCAATTCGTTGCTTCGTGAATTCATCGGCGCCTCGGCGCTGTTTGACGAGGACTGAACAATGTATATAAAAAAAGTTTTGGCGAAAGCGGCAATGATTGGCGCGTTGTCGTTTGCAATGTTCAATGCTCCCATCGCTTGGGCGGCCGACAAATACATCGAAGCCACGGGAACATATTTCATGGATTCACGCCTAAACGAAACCGGCCAAAGCGCCACCGCCCGCGCCTTGGAAGACGCCAAACGCCAAGCGACGGAACAGGCCGGCGTGCTTATCACCGCCACATCCGTAGTTGCCGACAACGAATTAAGCCAAGACGAAATTGTTGCCGTAGCGACGCAGGTTCTCAAATTTTACGGTGAAAAACACAAAGTCGAGGTCGTTAACGACAACATATTAAAATACAGCGTAACCGTTCGCGCAAAAGTCGATAAAAACAACGACGATCTCTTAAAGAGCATAACGGACAACAAAAAGCGCCTGGCGGAACTCACCCGGCAGAACAACG
This sequence comes from uncultured Selenomonadaceae bacterium, assembly GCA_905236595.1. Classification (GTDB taxonomy): domain Bacteria; phylum Bacillota; class Negativicutes; order Selenomonadales; family Selenomonadaceae; genus CAJORE01. The sequence continues at coordinate 1,671 of CAJORE010000270.1, forward strand.
AACTGCGCCGGGAGTACGACAAAGTGCAACGGGAAATGGCGGCATTAAAGGAACGATATGCCACCGCCTCCCCCGCCGAACAAATCGAATTAAAATCCCAAAGCGTCCTCAACAATATGCGCTTTAATGCGACGGGCGAATTTGAAAAAGGCAACGCCTTCTACATTCGCGGCGACTACGACCAGGCGGCGACAGCGTACACCAAAGCCGCCGCCGAGCTGAACAATTCGCCGCAACTTCACAACAACCGCGGGCTTGCCTACTACCACCTGCACCGTCTTACGGAAGCGACCGCCGATTTTGACCGGGCCATCGCCCTTGACCGCGCCTTTGCCGGTGCATACAACAATCGCGGCATCATCGCCGCCGATCGCGGTAATTACAGCTTGGCCATCAAGGATTATACTGCGGCCATCGCCGCCAATCCCCGTTTTGCCGAAGCCTATAACAACCGCGCCAACGCTTACGCCGCCACCGCCCAATACAAAAAAGCCGAAAATGATTATATGGCGGCGCTTGAAATAGCGGACAACAATGCCGAAATCCACGTCAATTTGGGCAGTATTTATTTTTCCCAAAACCGCATGGACGAGGCAATGGCTCATTACAACCGCGCCGTAGCAATAGCTCCCGATTATGCCGATGCCCTCTACAATCGCGCCGCCCTTTACTACACGCTGGGACGCTACGTCGATGCCTACCCGGACGCCCAACGGGCAGCCGAGCTTCACCCCAATAACCGGGCATTCAATGATTTGCTTGCAAAAATCCGCAAAAAATTGCGGCGCTAACCGGCACCGCCCAAAGTGAAACACCCGCCATTACGACATTTGCAGTATCGTAATGGCGGGTATTTAATTTGGCTTTGCGGCTTGCCGGTGCTTTTTTTCGCCGGTTACTGCTCCTTATTAACTTTATATATTCTCCCCGTACACGGTTCTTTCCCGCTGCCGCAGTTAAATTCAAATATCAACTCAAGCCGCGGATCATGCGCCAAGGCGTAATAAAGCGACAGATTGTCCTCCGTAATCAAAATATGCGTAAAATCATAACGCCACAAAAGCTTGCGATGGGGCAAATAGCACCAATGATAATAGGCGAACTCGTGAAAAATATCCTTTTGCTTATTGTTCGCCGCCAAAAAAACTTCGGCGCGGGTATCAATATAACATTTTATGCCGCGATACTCCATGTAACTGCCGCAATCATAATTCGTAAGCAACCGAATATTCTCTTTCCCCTCCGGCAGAGCCGTCAGAAAATCGCCCGCTTCTTTGTAAATTTCCCCGTAATAATATTCGGGAAAGCGATCCTCCTCATCGTCCGAACGTATAACCGCCGTCGCCGCAACAAGGGTCACCGTCGCCGTCAGCCACAAACGCAACCATTTGTCCCCGAGGGAAAATCCTTCGACGGATGCCCATTTCACATCACGCAAAACATACGCCGTCCCCAATGTGCCAAAAAGCAAAAACATTATTTCGCTCCTTATCGCCGCCAACGCCATATACGCCGTGCCGACGGTCAACAAGGGATATTGCAACGGCACGGGGCGCCGCCCGTAAGCGGGAAGCAAAAAAAGCAAAAACGCCGCCGGCAAAACAAAGAGTGCCGAATGTACGTCCAAAGGGCGCATTTCGCTTATCATCTCGTTTATCACCGTATGACCGTAGGAACGCGCCCCATAGCCCAAGGCCGTTATGCCGTAGGGATTGAAAACAGCGGCGGCAACGATACCCAGCGCCGCCGCCGCCACGGTTTTTTTCACGGGCAAATTTATCCCCGTTTCCACAAATCCGGCCAACCGCGGCATAGGATACGCCGCCAGCACATAGGGCAGAAGCAAAACCAAAAACATTCCCCACACGGCGGCATGAAAATTGATCAACAGCACCGACCATACGGGCAACAACCACAACAGGCGCGGTTTGGTCTGCGCCGCCTCCAAGGTCAACACTTCGGCGATAAGCACCAAGGACGAAAAAATCACCGGGCGGGTGCAAACGAAAACAAGGCACACAAACAAGCCCACCGAACCGGCAAGCACCAGCGACAACGGATGATTGCCGCCGGATATTTTAAGGCAGAGCCGATAGTACCCGTACACAATGCCTGCGCCCATAAGCCGCGCCAACCACACCAGCCCCGCATAGCCGAAGTTTTCGCGAACGGCTTCAAAAATCATGCCCGTAAGCCATTGTTGCACCATATAGGACAGGTTTTCGTGAAGCGTAAACGGCTCAACCTGCGGAAAACCGTTGGCCCATATATATTGCGAATTATTAAACATGAACCATATATCGACGCCCAAGTCGCGTTTGACGAAGAACACGCCCACAAACAAGGATAGCATCGCTAAATATTTGCCGCTTGCCGTCATGCGTACAGTCTCCTTTATGTGATTTTAGTGATTGTCGGCTTGTTTTGGCCGTTATACGGGGCAAACGTCACAACCTGCCCACCTTATAAAGTCGGCTTCGCCACACCGTCCCCTGATCGACAAAGGTGTCCTCAAACAAAAAAGTAAACGCCGGGTCATTGTCGATTTGGCGAAACAAAAAGGGCGTGCTCTCGCAAACATACGCATGAGTAAAATTATACGCGGCAAAAAAATCCCGATAATCAATAAAGCCCCGTTGCAAGTCATAATCTTCGTACAAAATGTCATCTCGCTTGTTATTGGCTTTTAAGTACATCTCATAGCGCGTGTCCGTGTAGCACTTTATCCCGTGAAATTCCATGTAACTGCCGGCGCCGGGAACATTGACAAACATACGAATATCCTCGGGTCGGTTGTCTTTGAGCAACAATTCGACGGCACGGACACCCCGCAAACCCGAATCATCCATTTTCCGCCGCTCATCATGCGCCGCCACGGGCAACATTAACACCAAGAGCAAAACTCCCGCCAAAGCCGCCCGCCGTCTGCCCGACGCCGTCGCCAAAGAAGCGGGGCGCCAGTCTTTGGCGGCATATACTATTGACAAAGTGCCAAAAAGCCAAAACAACGACATATTGCGCCACGCCGACAAAGCCATATACGCCGTACCCAACGAAAAAAGCGCATACGGCACGGGAACCTTGCAACGCCCCACGGCAAACAACGCCGCCACCGCCACCGCCAAAAACACCGCCCCCATATCATCGGCAACCGTTATGTAGGCCATTTCGGCAACTACCTTATGCAAAACAGGATCGCCGTAAGACACAAAACCGTACGCCATGGCATCGGTGCCGTAGGGATTAAGGAAGCCGCCCAGCGCGATAATAAACGCCGCCGCCGCCAATTTTTTCAAGGTGGGAGCCGGTTTTTCGGCGGCGGCAAACAATTTTGCCGCCCCGGGGAAAGAACAAGCCGCCGCAACAAAGGGCAAAAGCATGATAAACAGCATCGGCCACATCGCGGCATGAAGGTTTACCAAAAGCACGGAGAAAAAGGCGTAGCCCCACAATGGGCCATCCCGAAGCAACCACAACAGACATACCGACAAAATAACATAGGTAAAAAGTTGCGGCCGCACGGCAAAAGTTCCGTAAGCCAGCAGGAAACCGACGGCGAAGGTAGCGATAAAAACGGCGGGACAACGGCCGGCGAGACGGCGGCAAAGCACATGGTACAAGATGAGGATGGCAAAGGCCATAACGCTTTCAAAGACA
>CAJORE010000271.1 GCA_905236595.1 uncultured Selenomonadaceae bacterium
CAGGCGCGGGAAATGGTTGATATGTACAGTCAAATTTTGTCGCGGTTGGCCGGGACTTTCTCCTCCATTATCAGCAACAACCTGAATATGGTCATGAAATTTTTGGCGGCAATGACGATTATCCTGGCGATACCGACGGTCATAAGCAGCTTTTTCGGCATGAATGTTCCCGTTCCGTTAGCCGACAACGTTTACGGTTTTGGCTATGTCCTCTTAATTGCGTTTTGTCTGTCGTTGATGACGATTTATATTTTGTGGCGGCGGGATATGTTTTGAGGTGGATGATGTGCTAAAGACCGGTTATCTTGGCGATGTAAAATTGCAAATAGAATTAGCCGACAATTTTTGGCGGCGCTTTTTGGGGCTTATGGGCAGGAAACGGTTGCCGGCGGGGCGGGGGCTTCTTATCACTTCCTGCAACAGCGTGCATATGTGCTTTATGCGTTTCCCCATTGATGTGGTTTATTTTGACAAGGATTACACCGTTTTGAAAATTGTCCGCCGGTTGCGTCCTTGGTTGGGCGTTTCCTTTTGCCGCGGCGCATACGCCGCTTTGGAACTGACGGCGGGCGCCACAAACCTTGACACAATGATTGGGCAACGGTTGCGGTATTAGAGTGGTTGCCCACACGACCAAAGTCGCGCCCTTGACAAGGCAATGCCCCTGTGTTAGGGTGTAAACGGGGAGAGTTTAATTCTTTGGGGGAGCGCCAAAAACTCATGTTTTCCGCGACGAAGAATGAATAAGCGGTTCGCGGCAGATTCCCCTTACGGATCCTAAGAGGAGTAAATATGTTAGAAGATTTGAAACCGGAACTTTCTGCGTTGAAAGAAAAAGTCGTCGAGTTGGGAAAAGCCCTCGACATTGAAAACAAAGAGCGCAAGATAGCCGAGCTTGAATATAAAATGGGCGAACCGACCTTCTGGGATGATGCGGAATCGGCGCAAAAAATAAACCGTGAGTTGAACGACGTAAAAATAAGCACCGACAAGTACAAAGCCATCGTCGATAAGTTCAGCGACACCGAAGCCCTGTGGGAAATGGGCATGGAAGAAAAGGACGAAACACTCGAAGCGGACGTGAAAACCGACATTGCCGCCGTCAGGGATGACTTGGAGGCGTTGCAGTTGGAGGTCATGTTGTCCGGCGAGTATGATGCGAACAATGCGTATTTGGAGTTGCACGCCGGTGCGGGCGGCACGGAAGCGCAGGATTGGACGCAGATGCTCCTTCGTATGTACGGCCGTTGGGCGGAGCGGCACGGCTTCACCGTGGAAACGCAGGATTTGCTCCCCGGCGACGAAGCGGGCGTGAAATCCGTCACTCTTTATATTAAAGGGCATAATGCTTACGGTTTTTTGAAATCGGAAAAAGGCGTTCACCGCCTGGTGCGCATTTCCCCCTTTGACGCCAACGCACGGCGGCATACTTCCTTTGCCGCTTGCGACGTCATGCCGGAAATCGACGACGCCACGGAAGTGGACATCAATATGGCGGAAGTGCGCGTCGATACTTATCGGGCAAGCGGCGCCGGCGGCCAGCACATCAACAAAACGTCATCGGCCGTCCGCATGACCCATGAGCCTACGGGCATCGTTGTGCAATGCCAAAACGAGCGTTCGCAACTTCAAAACAAAGAGCAGTGCTTAAAAATGTTGCGCGCCAAACTCTTTGAGCTGGAGCTTGAAAAGAAGGAAGCGGAGATCGCCAAGCTTGAAGGCGATCAGCAAAAAATCGAATGGGGCAGTCAGATCCGTTCGTACGTTTTCCAGCCTTATACCATGGTGAAGGATCACCGCACCAACGAAGAAACGGGCAACGTGCAGGCAGTAATGGACGGCGGCTTGGATCCCTTCATTCGTTCCTTCCTGGCGGCGAAAGCCAACGGGGATTTATAACGGCGCCCGCCGAATTGAGGAGGGGATGGTTTGCTAACGAGGATAATAACCGGCGTAATCGGCATCGCCTTAATGACGTTGGTCATTAACGCCGGGGGACTTTTTTTTGCGGCTTTTGTTGCGGCCGTGGCTGTTGTCGGTTGGTATGAATATACGGCGGCAATGGCGGCAAGCGGCAGAAATGCGACGCATATCGCCGGTTTTGTTACGACCTTGTTGTTTATGTGTTGCGCTTATTGGGGCAACGGTGACGAAATGTTGGCGGTGGCGCTGGTTGCATTGATGTTGCCGCTTTTGACGACGGTGCTTCTTCGGTCGCGCATGGCGTTTGACGAGGCGTGTTTTTCCGTGGCGGGGATTTTGTATATCGCTATGCCGTTGGCGCATTTGA
>CAJORE010000272.1 GCA_905236595.1 uncultured Selenomonadaceae bacterium
CATGAATTGTCCGGCGCTTTGCACGGTTTGTTCCGCGTACGCAATTTCACCCAGGATGACGCGCATTTGTTTATTACGCCGGAACAAATCGAAGGTGAGATTCAGCATACCATCGACTTGTTTGACGAGGTGTACAATACTTTTGGCCTCAGTTACAAGGCGGAACTTTCGACGCGTCCGGAAAATTCCATGGGGGACGATGCCATTTGGGAAAAAGCGACGGCGGCGCTAAAGAACGCTCTTGACAATCGGCAGCTTCCTTATGTCATAAACGAAGGCGACGGCGCTTTCTACGGACCGAAAATTGATTTTCACTTGAAGGATTCCATCGGCAGAACGTGGCAATGCGGCACGATTCAGCTTGATATGATGTTGCCGGAGAAATTTGACCTTACCTATACGGGCGAGGACGGGCAAAAGCATCGGCCGGTTATGTTGCACCGTGTGGTGTACGGCAGCATTGAGCGCTTCATTGGCATCTTAATCGAAAATTATGCCGGAGCGTTCCCGGCGTGGTTGGCGCCGATTCAAGCGCGGATTTTGCCGATTACGGATCGTCACCACGATTATGCTTATGAATTGCAAAAGAAAATGACGGCGCTTAATTTGCGTGTTGAGGTCGATGCCCGCAACGAAAAGACCGGGTTTAAGATTCGCGAAGGACAGGTCAAGAAAATTCCCTATCTCTTGGTGGTCGGCGATAAAGAGAGCGAGGACAAGACGGTGGCGGTGCGTCGTTATGGACATAAGGAAACGCAAACCGTAGATGCCGACGAATTTATTGCCAAGCTTCTTGAACAGGTGAAGAACCGCAGGGAAAATTAAGTTCGGAAAAGGTGATTGCAATGCCGATGAAAATTGAGGGCTTTACGCCGCAAAGCGGTCCTTCGGCGGGGGTAAATCGCGGCGAAGGGCGACAAGTGGCGGATGTGGAGTCCGATTTTTCCATGGATCTCTACAATGAGCAGGAGGGCATGAGCCAAGAGGAAATGGAACGCCTCCTGAAACGTATCGACGAACAGGCGGCGCGGCTCGGCAAAACTCCCACTTACGACGAACTGAAGGAATATCGTACGCTGATTAAAAATTTTGTCGGCGAAGCGGTGTCGCGTATGTATGAACTTCATACGCAAGCCGGTTGGGATCGTATGGGGCGCCAGAAAGTCTACACCACGGTACGCAAAATCGACAAAAAACTCGAAGAAATGGCGGAGAAGATTCGTTTGGGGCAGTCGGAACAACTCAATATTGTTGCCAGCCACGATGCCATTCGCGGTATGTTGGTGGATCTTTATATGTGATGAATATTTTTTGGCAGGATATTGTCGGACACGGGCAACTCATAAAGCGTTTGCGCCGCGCAATCGTGCGGGATCGCTTGCCGCACGCGCTTATTTTTTACGGTGAGGCGGGAATCGGCAAAAAAAAAGTCGCCCGCGTTTTGGCGGCGACACTTTTGTGCGACGAAGCGGCAAAGACGGGCGTCCCTTGCGGCGAATGTCAAAGTTGTCGCTTAATGAAAGCGGGGACACATCCCGATTTCGGTGAGATTTTCCCCGAAGGCGGCGTTGCTTTAAGAAGCATAAAAATCGACAAGGTTCGCCAACTGCGGCGGGATGCGTCCCGTTATCCGACGCTGGCGAAAAGCCGTGTCTTTATAATCGACGATGCTCACCTGATGAATGAGAGCGCTCAAAATGCCCTCTTAAAGACGATTGAAGAGCCGCCGGGCAATGTTTATTTTATTTTCGTAACCGATTCGCCCGGCGGTTTGCTCGATACGGTGGTGTCCCGTTGCACCGGCGTTAAATTCTTTCCGTTGGCGGCGACGGATGTGGAGAGAATTTTGCGCGAAGGGAGTGATTTTACTTCCGACGATGCCAAGCGCCTTGCCGCCGTCGCCGGGGGCAGCGTTGAGATGGCCCTTCACCTCGGCGCGGCGGACGGCATAGCTTTGATAGCCGATGCGGAGCAGTTTTTGGCATATTTGCCGCAAGCCGACCGGCAAATGCTGTTGGCTAAGGGGGAGGCTCTGGCCAAAAATCCCAAAGAACGGGTACGCGATTGGCTGAGTGCGCTCAATGTTTTTTTGCATGATTTATTGGTTATCGCTTGCGGCGGCCAAGGGCAAAGAAGCGCGGCGGAGGAAGAAAAAATGCGGGCGTTGGCGGCGCACTTTACCAAGGAGCGGTTGTTTGCCATGCAAGCCATTGTCGCCGAAAGCATGGTGCGCATTTTGGCCAACGTCAATATGCGGCTGTTTGCGGAAAGCGTGTTAATCCGTTTGGCGCGGTGCTGAGGAAATGATGCCGGGGACGTTCGTGTCATCATCGTTTTTGGCTTTGGCGCGGAAAAATCGACGGGTGTTGTTGTTGGCTTGTCGTCGAGATTGGTGTTCTGAAGGGGAGTGACAAAAATTGCCGACGGTAGTGGGCGTCCGTTTTAAGAAGGCGGGGCGTATTTTTTATTTTGCGCCCGGTCGTTTGGAGCTTTCCCCCGGGGATATGGTAATCGTTCGCACCGTTCGCGGCACCGAATGTGCGACGATTGCGTTTGGTGCGCGGGAGGTCGAAGATACGGCGATAAAGGAGCCGTTGCAGGTTGTGCAACGGAAAGTTACCGAAAACGATTTGCAACGGCTCGCCGCGAATCGCGATCTTGAAAAGGAAGCGTTGGCGGCCGCCAATGAGAAAATAGCCGAACACCGTTTGCCGATGAAACTTATCAACGTCGAATGTACGTTTGACGTCAGTAAGATTATCTTCTACTTTATGGCGGACGGTCGGATTGATTTTCGCGAATTGGTAAAGGATTTGGCCGGTGCCTTTCGTACCCGCATCGAACTTCGGCAAGTCGGCGTCAGGGATCAAGCGCGTTTGTTGGGCGGTGTCGGCGGTTGCGGACGACCTCTTTGTTGTGCGTCGTTTTTGGCGGATTTTGCCCCGGTGTCAATTCGGATGGCGAAAGATCAAAATTTGTCGCTTAACCCGACGAAGATATCCGGCATTTGCGGACGGCTTATGTGCTGTCTGCGTTATGAGGATAACGAGACAAATCCTTTTGTTTGCGGCGGTGCGTCGGCGGGTTGTGAAAATTGCGCCAAGAAAAAAAGTTTGCCGCCGCCGCAAGGAGCAAGGGTCATGACCGATGATGGTTGCGGCAAAGTCGTTTTCGTGAATATGGCCAAACGGACGTGTACCATTTTGCTTGAGGACAAAAAAACCGTTGTAACCTCTTGGGAAGAAACGGCGGTAATAACGGAGGAGACGGAATTCGTCGCCGACGATGTTGCGGACGTTGCCGAGGAAGCGCCGACGGTTGACGGTCAAGACAATTATCCGGCGCATAAGGCGGCGGATAATTACGATATTATTGCCGAGCCGTATGCCGATTGCATGGACAGGAGCAGTTACGAAGAATACGGTGAAGAATTTGTCGATCGCAAAGAAGAGCGACGCGGTAACAAAAAAAATCTGCGCA
>CAJORE010000273.1 GCA_905236595.1 uncultured Selenomonadaceae bacterium
AAGGCGCGGAAAAAACGGAAAGAATGAGTTTTCGGAGATTCCCGTTTATTGCTTTATGGTTCCTAATTCACGTCAAACAATTTGGTCGTGCGTTCCAATATGCCGTCCCGTCGCGCTTTGGCGGCGGCAAAATAATCATGCACGGCGGCGCGGTCGCCCCGTTTTATGGCAGATGCGACTTCGCCCAAAATATTTTGCAAGCGTCCCAAATCCTCCGTCAACGCCTCTTTGTTGGTCATGCAAATATCCGCCCACATATCGGCGTTGGACGAAGCAATGCGCGTCGTATCGCGAAAACCGCCGCCGATTAGCTTCAAGCAGGCGTCCATCCGCTCGCCGCTGCCCGACAGCAACGTCACCAACGCCGCCGCCGCAATATGCGGCACATGGCTTATGGTTGACGCACAAAGATCGTGCAGACTCGCAGTCGGCAACGTCAAAAAATTCGCTCCCGTCCACTCAAGTACGCTCAACAATTTTTGGCGAACCGCCTCGGGGACGGTATCATCTTCGATTATGACGTAAGCTTTGCCCACGAACAAATCTTTTTTTGCCGCCGCAACCCCGCTCTTTTCGCGTCCCGCCATGGGATGACCCGCCACATACCAAACGCCTTCGGGCAGAATTTTCCTAAGTTCCTCGCCCAAATACTCCTTCGTGCTTGCCGCATCGGTGATAATCGCTCCCGGCTTTATGTAGGGCAAAATCTTTTGCACCGTGGGAACAATTTGCAACACCGGCGGGCTTAAAAAAATTATGTCGGCATCGGCCACCACTTGTTCAAGATTGTTCGTCGCCAAGTCCACCGCGCCCAACTCGACCGCCGCCGCCATCGATTCCGTCCTTCGGCAAAGCCCGGTGATAAAAATATTGTCGCCCAATTTATCCTTCAGGCAAAGTCCCAATGAGCCGCCGATAAGGCCCACGCCGATTATGGCTAATTTAATTTTCCCCATAGTGTTTCCTCATAAAGGCGTTAAGTTCCTTTATTTCTTCCATAAGACGCGCAAAATTTTTCGGTTTCAAGGATTGATCGCCGTCGGAGAGCGCCTTCTCCGGATGCGGATGCACTTCAACGATAAGTCCGTCCGCTCCGGCCGCAATCGCCGCCCGCGCCATCGGCGCCACCATCTGCCAACGCCCCGTCCCGTGGCTGGGATCGACTATAATCGGCAGGTGAGACAATTCTTTCACCGCCACCACCGCGCTTATGTCGAGGGTGTTGCGCGTAAATGTCTCGTAAGTCCGTATGCCGCGTTCGCAAAGGATAACATTTTCGTTGCCCCCCGCCACAATGTATTCGGCGGCGTTCAACCATTCGCTGACCGTCGCCGACAACCCCCGCTTTAACAACACGGGTTTGTTGACTTTGCCGAGGGCTTTTAGCAACTCAAAATTCTGCATATTCCTGGCGCCCACTTGAAAAACATCGGCGTAGGTGCCGATTAAATCTATGTCATCCTTGTCAACTATTTCGGTGACAACTTTCAAATCCGTCTCTTTTGCCGCCCGTTGCAGAAGCTTTAATCCGTCTTCGGCCAATCCTTGGAAATCGTAGGGCGAAGTGCGCGGCTTAAACGCGCCGCCCCGCAGGAAATTCGCTCCCGCCGCTTTGACGCACTCGGCGGCCTCCAAAAGCTGCTCATAACTTTCGACGGCGCAAGGCCCTGCCATAACCGCCAAGTTGCCGCCGCCGACTTTTACGCCGCCGACATCGACAACGGTGTCCGTCTGCTTAAAATCACGGGACACGAGCTTATATTTTTCGGTGATGCGGACGGTTTTCTCAACGCCGTCCATCATGTTCATCTCCAAATTGGCAATCTTCTTCTTATCGCCAATGACACCGATTATGGTCACTTCGTCGCCTTTGGACAGATGCGTCTTTAATCCGGCGTTCCTTACGCGCTCTTCGGCGCGGCGAATATTTTCTTCGGTGGCGTTCTTGGCCATTACGATAATCATATTAAAATCCCTTCTTAAAAAGTCCCTGCAATCCTCCGGCATCTCCGACAACCGTTTATACGCCGCCGACAGCTGCGCATAAAAACAGCTTTTGGGGAATCCCTTTTGACTTGGAGCCGCCTTCCTTCGGGCAAAAAGCCCGGCCGCCCTCAAAAATTTTGCCGTGATTATAGCATAAATGCGCCGCGCAAAGCAAAACTTTGCCGCACAAAACACTTTCCGAAAACAATCCCCCTCACTCCAAATACCTTCCCTTGACTTTTACCGCTTTATTCATTTATTATTTGGGGCGTAAAATTTGATATGTATGTTTGCGATGTAAAGCGAGGTACTTTCAATGTTAAAAATTTTGGCAGCCGACGGCATTTCCGAGCAGGGCATTGCGCTTTTGAGCGACGAATTTTCCGTGACGGTCAAGGATAAAATTTCCGCCGAAGAACTTTTGGCGACTATCGGCGAGTATGATGCCTTGATGGTACGTTCGGCATCGAAAGTCACCGCCGAAGTCATAGAACGCGCCGACAAACTGAAAATCATCGGCCGTGCCGGTGTCGGCGTCGATAACATCGACCTTGCCGCGGCCACCAAGAAAGGCATCATCGTCATAAATTCCCCCGGCGGCAATACCATCGCCGCCACCGAACACACTTTCGCCATGATGTTAAGCTTGGCGCGCCATATCCCCGTCGCCAACGAAACGACGCAAAAAGGCGAATGGAACCGCAAAAAATATGTCGGCACGGAACTTAAGGGCAAAACCTTGGGCGTCGTCGGCATGGGTCGCATCGGCAGCGGCGTCGCCTCAAGAGCCATCGCCTTCGGCATGGACGTAATCGCCTACGACCCCTACATCAACGCCGAACGCGCCGCCAACTTGGGCGTCAAAGTCGGCACCTTGAACGAAGTCATCACCGCCGCCGATTTTCTGACGGTGCATATGCCGTTGACGCCGGAAACAAAAGGCATGATCGGCCAAAAAGAGTTAGCGGCAATGAAACCGACGGCGCGGCTCATAAATTGCGCCCGCGGCGGCATAATCGACGAAGCGGCGCTGGCCGAAGCCGTCAGGAACGGCACCGTGGCCGGGGCGGCAATCGACGTCTTTACCGCCGAACCAATGGCCGCAGACAACCCTCTGCGCGGCGTGCCGGGCATCATTTTGACGCCTCATTTGGGTGCTTCGACGGTTGAAGCGCAAATCGGCGTGTCCGTCGATGTCGCCGAAGGGATTCGCGCCGCCCTAAGGGGCGAGCCGGTATTGACGGCGGTCAACATGATTCGCGTCGATGCCAAAGCCATGAAGATAACGGCGCCTTACTTAACCCTTGCCGAACGGTTGGGCGCGACGGCGCGTTCGCTTCTTACGGGAGCCGCAACGAACGTC